>CAYXYA010000001.1:0-29906 GCA_964469185.1 uncultured bacterium
TTGAACGTTCTTTCCGATAATGGCGATGGAACGACAAATTCCATTACTGGGCTTTCAAATTTAGATCTTTCTAAACTCCCGAACGGTTGGAACACCTTCGACCTGAACACCCCGGTGAACGCCTCTTCTTTGGTTCTGCAATTGACGCCCCAGTCCGGCAGTAGCGCGGCGGGTATCAAGGAAATTGAAGTTTGGGGCAAAGGGCTGGCTTGGAACGTCAAGGATGCCGCCTCTTGGTTGTCGATCTTGTCCTCTTCCTCGGCGCCTTCACCTTCGGTCATCAGCGGCAGGGAATACAGCGCTAATTCTAAAACAGTCACCGTTACGGATTCCAGCTCCTTCACCATCAGCCTTCCCCGCGACGGTCAAAACTTCAAACGGGCCTGGTTGGTATACGACCTTCAAGGGCTTAGCCATTGGATCGCACCCGCGCGTTCCATCAACGGCCAAGCTACGGCGGTGGGATTCCCCTTGCCCGGTAGTTCTGATTGGAACACCCAAGCCGAGCCCATCCATCCCGCGTGGCTGAAACAGGGAAGCAACACGATCACTTTCAGTCTTCCGACCGGCGTGACCAATCCTTATCAAGTTCGTAATGCCCGCGTCATCGGTGAGCTCGACAACGGCGCGAACCTTATCGAAAGCGTGGATACTTCCTCGGGCAGCGGTTCCGTGGTTTTGGATGGCGATGAAACATCCGGTTGGCGTCCTTATGTCGACGGCACCGCCAACGGCGGCACTCCGAGCCTGACTTTCAACCTTTACCGCGCGCAAGAAGTCAGCGGCCTTAAGCTCTATCTCGTGAATCCCTTAAGGGGAAGCGTTCTATTAAGCGTCCTTCAAAACGGCAACTGGTCCAGCCAGGGTAATGCCGCTTCCGGCGGTTTGGGCTCAGGTTGGCAGGATCTCAAAGTCAAAACCACGGGGCCGGTGCAGGCCGTCCGCTTGGAATTCCACGGGGCCGCGGGTAGCGCGTCCGAGATCATGGAAGCCATCGTCTATGGGTCGGGTGTGGGCAAGGCTTATGGTTCCAGCATCCAAGTCACCTATCCCGATCAAGGCCAGTTCTTCGGGCGCATGGCCTATATAAGAGGTTTCCTGGGGTTGGAAGATAACGGCTCAGGCCAGGCGCAGGTCATGGTGGGTCCCAAGCAGGTTTCTCTTATCAATGGCGGTTTTGAAACGACTATCGGCAAAGACGAGGTCGGTCTGACGTCCCAAGCGGATAGCGATGCCTGGGCTGTGACGATCACGGCCATCTATCCCGACGGCGCTCAAGTGGTCAAGGTGGTTCAGCTCAATCAGTCCCTCAGCAATCCGTCGAATCGGGCGAATTCCAATAAGACGGTCAAAGGCAGTACCTACGGCGTGGTCCTCAAGCCGGGCCAAAAGAAAGTGATCCAGGACGAAGACGCTGAGATCGATGTGGATATGGACTCGCTCGCCAAAGCCCTCGATATGAAGATCATTCCCTTGTCACCGGGTGATCTGCCGGACTTAGAACCGGGTATGACCAACGTGACGGGGCCGAAGTTCATGGGTTACCGGTTCTTGCCGCACGGTAAGCATTTCAAGAATAAAGTCACCATCAAGATCCCTTACGACCCCGCGGCGATCCCTTCCGGCAGTACTCCAGCCGACATCAAGACCTATTATTTCAACCAGGAGTAGGGCCGTTGGATGCCGTTGGACCTTTCGAAGGTGGATGATAAAAAGCATCTCATCGAAAGCCTGACGGACCATTTCACGGACATCATCAACGCCACCATTACCGTGCCGGACCATCCGCAAGAAACTTCCTTCAACCCCAATCAGATCAAGGATATCAAGGCCGCCGATCCGGGCGGTGAGATCAATCTTATCGAGCCTCCGCAAGCCGACAACCAAGGAAACGCCAAACTTAGCTACCCGATCGAAGCGCCTCCGGGTCGTCATGGATTACAGCCGCAACTTTCAGTCGCCTACAACTCGGATGGTGGTAATAGTTGGATGGGCGTGGGCTGGGACTTGTCCATGCAGCAGATCACAGTGGAGAGTCGATGGGGAGTTCCGCGTTATATTTCAGGAGCGGAATCCGAAACGTATCTTTTGAACGGGGAAATGCTCGTTGAGGAAACTTCTGCGGGCCCTTACTTAGCGCACCGCGCTGCTTCCTTTTTAAGCCCACGGTTATCTGGTTCGGTAACTTTCCATACGCGTGTGGAAGGGCAGTTCAGACGCATCGTCCGCAAAGGAACCAACCCTCAAGATTATCGTTGGGAAGTGACCGATAAGACGGGAATGACCTCTTATTTCGGAGGAACATCGTCTGGGCCTGATGGGATCAATTCAGGCGACACCACACGGCTGGGCACTGATGGCGGAAACGTGTATATGTGGGCTTTGAAGGAAATACGCGACTTAAATCACAACTTCATGCGTTACCACTACCAAGTGGTGAATTCTTCACCGGGCCGCCAACTTTATATGAGCAACATTACCTATACCGGCAATGGATCGTCCGAAGGTTCCTATGGAGTTTCATTCATCCGAGACAGTCAAGCGAGTATTGGAGCGAGGCCTGATTCGATCATTAACGCCAAGGGCGGGTTCTTACAGGTGACTGCCGATCGGCTCCATGTGATCGAAGTGAAGCTGAACAGCAACCTGATACGCCGTTACAAGTTTACCTACGATGTGGGTCCTTTTAATAAGAGTCGTCTAGTCAAGATCGAGCAATTCGGCTCGGATGGAACTCCATTTGCCGGGAACATACATACGTTCGAATACTTCAACGAGAACGTGAAGGCTTCGGATGGTAACTATAACGGTTATGACTCCGCCCAATCCTGGAGCCCCTTCGATGACGGAAGCAAGGCAGGTATCCCTATCCTCGACGATGATTCCTCAAGTTCATTGAGCGGGTCGATAGGGGATTCGATCGGGGGAAGCGCCTATGTTGGGTTCGGCCCCATCGTGCCGCCGTTCAAAGATCAATCCGCCGGTCCAAAGTTTGGGTTCAATCATTCAGATTCGTTTGGCTTGCTTTATATGACGCCGCTCAGCGGTACGGGCCTGCCGGATAAAGTTTATCGCAAGGGTTCAAATGTCTATTTCCGGCCCAATCTGTCCGGACCCGGTAGCTCCGCGAACGATATTAGCTTGAGTAACGCCCAAAGGACCTTTGGCGACAACTCGCATGTGGATGGTTTGCATGATCTTTCGAAAGAATTCTCGGACACTATTTCCGCTGGCGGGGAATCTTATTTTGGCATTCCCATTATCGGCAACGTGTCATTCACATTTTCAGAAGGTAAGGCTTATTTCCTCGATGTGAACAGCGATGGAATTCCAGATATGGTGAAGGAAGGTCAGGTGTATTTTGGGCATCGCCGGTTAAACGGGACTGTTTTCTACGATCAGGACTCAACAACCACTCCCAATCCGTTGGTCATTGGGTCGAGTATATCTAGTTCGATGTTCGAGAGTTTCGAACCGCAGCATCAGCAGAAGATCGATATGTCCCCAATGGTTGACACTTTAAGGCGCTGGGTGGCGCCATTTAACGGGATTATCGACATTACGGCTCCTGTATCGCTTCTTCAACCGCCCGCTCTTAGCCCTGATGATGATCCAAGAACAGATGATGGAGTGAAAGTCAGCATCGAATTAGACCATACGGGATCTTCTCCGGTTGTATTGAAAACCGTTCTTTTGAAAGGGGATACCAGCACGGGCGGGCCTGATTACGGCGCCCATAACGATCTTTCCATTAGCGGTGTTCATGTTGTCCAAGGAGATCGGATTTATTTCCGTCTCCAATCGGGTGATGATACGGCCTCGGACGGCACTTTCGATCAAGTCGGTTGGGATCCACAGATCGATTATTCGAACGTCAATGGCCATTCGCTTCCTGTGCCGCAAGACGCGAACAATCTTGATCCGGCATCCTATCAGGTGTCTAAAGACTTTACTTTTGCGGGGCTTCGTCAAGCGCAGACGGGTTTGGGTTTTGACGGTACCATCCGCTTGAGCGGGGATCTGGTTAAATCTGATACGACCACCGATGACATTACTCTTGTGATCAGTCTTGTCAGCGGCGGGGTCACAACCGTGCTCAATGCTGCCACGCCGAACCAAACCCTTACCTGGGACCAAACGGGAACCATCGGTGTATCCTCTACGGGAGCTGCCGGAGGGAACAGGGATATTGTGGTTCACGCGCATGACTTCTTGATCCTTCAGGTGCTGGCGGATTCCAATGTCGATCTGACGAAACTTACCTTCAAACCACTTGTCTATTACATCGCTAGTACCGATCCCAAATTGCCTTCCACCGCTCTTTTCCATCCAATTACGAACGAGCCTCAAACCAAGATCGATATGCCTTACGATATCGAGTTCTATCCGGACAATAAACTTGCTGACCCTCAAGCGCCCATTACCGTTGTCCGGCCGGAATTCCCGATCCCGACGCCTATTCCTGTTTATCCCGCACCGCCAGCGTTCCCGCCCAACACCGATCCTCCTGACACTCAAATGACCCCGATTCCGTCGGGTGAAGGTTTATTGCGTTCTCAAAGTACGCTTACCAAAAATGGGGTGACGTCAACTGATGTGGTCATCACTGTTTACGCCAAGATCCCGCCTTCGACAATTGAAGTGCCAGTTTTCACACAAACGGTATCCTCGGGGTTCACTGGGAACATGGATATCGCGGGTGTTTTTGACCAGTTGGTAAAAACGGGAACTACCTTGAGGGTGCATGTGGATGTTGGCACTCAGACTGATTTGAATAAAATTGTTTGGAACCCAACTTTTTATTACGTCAACCCTTTCCCGCCTGTCTTCACTTCGCCTCCTGCCCAGGCCGGTAAGATCAGCGGCCCCGCAGACTTAGTTACCCCTTATTGCGGTTCAGGTTCATGCACGCCGGTCATCATTCATACGCCTTATGACATCGATCTTACTTCAACCGGTCCTCTCGTCACGCGAGTCAGATACCTCAATGTCATTCCAAGCGTCAACGTTACAGCTGGCACTACCGGATCTCTGATATTTACCATCAAGAACGGTGTTGAACGCCTGTTCAAGGAATCTATCGACCTTTCAAATGTTCAGACCGACTTCGTGACCGTGAATGTGGGCGTAGTGCCGCCTTTGGAGGTGACGTTAGGTGACCACCTCTATTCCAGCTTTACGGCGCGAGACAAGTCTTTAAGAACTAAATTTACGGCTACTCTCACTGGTTTCTAAGGGGGCGATCGAAACCTCATACCGGATTTCCCCATGCCTTTCACGGTCGATACTTCACCGGATATCACAGTTTTTGCTGTGCCATATCGCGGTTGGGCGGTTGCAGGATACAACGGTAATAGAAGCCGCAATGCCGCTCCTGTAGATGAAAGTTTATTGGCACTTCCCTCGTCAGCGCCTAGTGATTTCACGGATCCAAGTAATGCGTCAAATATGAAAGCCTATTTCTTCATTCCTGACGCGATCAAGGGAAGATGGCGGGGTCCAGCGGGGGATTCTTGGGCCGCGGCGATTTCAATGAGCTCGACTCGGGCAGGCGAGGAAAACGTAGATGTACCAGACCCGAGCAAATTTGGCGGCAGCGGTACTCCTGTTCATGTGCCTGGAATTATTCGGCTCAGCAACACGACGCAAGGCCAATTAAGCATCTCCGCGCCTGGGGGCGTATTACCCAGTGGGTTTGATCTCGGGGCGGGGGTAAGCAGGGGCGGAAGCGCTGGAACGTTGGACTTTAATGACTTGAACGGAGACGGATACCCCGATGTCGTGGGTAACAAGAATGTTCAATATACTCTTCCTAATGGCGGCTTGGATTCGCAAGTCGCGACAGGAGTGGTCGATCCAAATAACGTTTTGACTTCCCAACTTCGCTCCTCCGACTTGCTCTCGGGCAGTGTCAACGCGGATGCCTCCTCGATCCCTGGTCAGAACGCTAATGGCAAGGGTCGTGTACCGCCCTTGACCCTCGCCCAAGTGGACCAGTCATTGAAGGGGTTCCAGATGCAGCCCCTTGGGTTCAACGGAAGCTTGGGACTCAACCAAGCCGACGAAAAACAAGAACTCATGGATGTTAATGGCGATGGTCTGCCGGATATCTTGACACTACAATCCATCGGCGGACAAGACCACTTGATGGTGCGCTATAACCTGGGTTACAAATTTACGACTTCCGCCGAAGACTGGGGCGTGTTCAAGATCAACAGCAACCAGGGCGATACGGAATCCGGCGGGGTGAACTTAGGATTCAATGTCGATCATTATTCTTTCGCGGGCGGGCTCAATGTGAATGTGAACCATTTTAACGTCAGCGAATCGTTGGTGGACTTGAACGGCGACGGTCTCCCTGACCACGTACGGCAGGATGGTGGCACCTTAAGGGTCAGCTTCAATACAGGTCATGGGTTTACCTCAGAAGTAAAATGGCAGGGTGGATCGAGTGATATCAGCAAGGGTGAGGGTAATTCACTCGGCGCTGGCGTGTACGCCACCATTTATATTCCTATTCCGATTCCTTTCGCTCCGTTCAAGATCGTTATCAACTTCGGGTTTGATGGCGCTCAGGACATGAGCCGCCAGAGGGCTATGTTCCAGGACATCAACGGAGATGGATATCCCGATCAATTGACTTCTGATAAGGAAGGTGATTTAACGGCGCATTTGAACAAGACGGGCAAAACGAATCTTTTGAAAGTGGTTCACCGGCCTTTGGGCGCCACTATTACTCTCGATTACAAACGTAATGGCAACACCTTCGCCCAGCCTCATAGCCATTGGGATCTGGCCAAGGTCGTGGTGTTTGATGGCGGTCAGAACCAAAATACAGCCAATACTTTTGGCCAGCATGGCGCGGACTATCAGGTAACGAAATACAGTTATTTTAGGGGCTTGGACAAACAAGTTCCCGCGCAGCCTATCAATGTTTATGACCGGTTCGAGAGGGACTTTCTAGGTTATGGTGCGGTGACCGAGACCCAAATGGATACCACGGATCTCGATGGTTCAAGTCTTGACAGCGCCACGCCTTACCGTCGTGTCATCCGCGAATATCTGAATACGAATATTTATGAAAAAGGTTTGATGACCAAAGAAACAACGGATGATGTGACTGCGGGCCTTACTTCGCCTTCGCCATTCTTGGAGGCTGATAATACTTATCAATTGGTGGATGTCGATGCTGGCGGAACGATAAATCAGTCGGATATTAGTCTTCATCATCCTCAGCAGGTAATTTTCCCGCAAGCAGTGACCATGACTAAGAAATTCTTCGAAGGTGGAACGGGAGAAATCGACACCTTCCAGACTTTCACCTATGATCAATTTGGTAACGTCGTGAATTACTTCGACAACGGCAACTCAAACGATGCAGGTACTCAAGTAATGGCAACGATATCTTATCTGCCGGATGGTAACCCCTATCTAGCAGGTCTGCCAACGACCATTTTAGTGACCGACAACACGAACACGACTTTACGCCGCCGTGAAGCGGTTTATGACATATCTACAGGAAACTTAAAAATAGTCAGGCAATACATTGATGGAACGCACACCGCCGAAACGGTCATGACGTATGACAATTCGAACGGCAACTTACTTACTACAACGGCACCCGCAAACCTGAACAATCAAAATTATCAACTGAATTACTTGTACGACACTACTGTTCAAACCTATCCAGCCTTGGTTACTGACAACCCCCTGCATTACACTTCTTCGATGGCCTATGATTTGAGGTTTGGTAAACCGGTATCGCAAGTGGATGAGAACAGCAAATTGATTACGATGACTTATGATCCATTTGGGCGCACTGTGACCATTGTTGGACCCTTTGAAACGGGGCCTGATACCCAAGTGCCCAGCAGTTACACGATTGCTTTCGACTATCATCCGGATGTTTCGGTCCCATACGCGCATACGGCTCACTTCGACAACCAGCATCCGGGCGACCCCATCGAAACGATTTTGTTTACCGATGGGTTGAAGCGCGTTATTCAAACGAAGAAAGATGATGCGGTTGCTTTGTCGGCGGGTGTATTGCCCACGGACGTTATGACCGTCTCGGGCCGTGTGGTGTTCGACCAAGTTGGCCGCACTATTCAGCAGTATTATCCTATCACTGAACCTAAGGGTTCGGTTTTTACGGAAAACGCTATGTTAAACATAAATTATGATTCTGATACTTCTGGTGTTCCGCCAACGGCTATGACCTATGACACTTTGGATCGCAACACTAGAACGACTATTCCGGATAACACATTTATGACCATTGATTACGCCATTGCGCCCGACAACTCCGCTGTCGAGCGATTCCATACCCTGGTGACCGACGCTAAGCACAACAAGAAAAACACCTACCGTGACGTGAGGGAACTCATCACCAGCGTCGTGGAGCACAACCCCTCAACTGCTGGCCAGGCGAATATCATTACGAAGTATGAATATGATCCCATTAAGCAGATAACGCATGTGAAAGATGCCGGGGGCAACAAGACGCTGGTGTCCTACGACCTTTTGGGTCGTAGGACTTCCATTGACAACCCGGATACAGGTTTAGTGACCACGAAATATGATGCGGCCTCCAATGTTATCTCAAAGCAAACGGCGAACTTGGCGCATGAGCACAAGTTCATCAACTATGACTATGATGCCAATAATCGGCTTACTTCAATTAAGTACCCCGATAACCCAGGCAACAACGTCACCTATACCTATGGTGGGCCTAGCGCGGCCTACAACGGGGCCAACCGGATCACCCTGGTCAAGGATGCTAGCGGCACCGAACAGCGCCAGTACGACGCCTTGGGAAATATCATCCAGGAAACCAAAACCTTGCCTCCCACCAACGGCATGCCGACCTCGAGCTATACCACCGCGTTCCAATACGACACTTGGAACCGCATGATGGCCATGCTCTATCCGGATGGAGAACGAGTTACTTATGGCTATGATTCGGGTGGGTTGGTGAACAAGGTGGATGGAGATGTTAGTGGAGTTCACTTCCCGTATGTCCAAAGACTTGAGTATGACAAGTTCGAACAGAGGATTTTCGTTCAGAACGGCAATGGCACGAAGAGTACCTATCAGTACAACGCCGACAACCGCAGGCTTCACAATTTGCTGCACAATTCATCCGTTGACGGCATCTTCCAAAACCTGACCTATACCTATGACGTGGTGGGGAACATAACTGACCTCGACAACCCAGTTCCTATCACCTCCAGAGACATGGGTGGCCCTGTGAAAACGCATTATGGGTATGACGATTTATATCGTCTAACGTCTGCCGTAGGCCATTTCCGTGGGACGGGTGACGCGAAAGGTTGGAAGAGCGACTACACCCTGAAGATGGACTACGACACTATCCACAACATCACGGAAAAGAACCAGCATGTGACAGGGCAGTTCACGGGTGATACTCCCAAAGACCGCATGAAGGGAACTTATGATTACAACTACAAGTACACGGGCACGCCTCATGCGCCGACCGTTATTGGCAATCGTAGTTTCACTTATGACCTGAACGGCAACCAACTTGGGTTCGAGGAAAAGGGACACGGGTCGGATCGCACAATTTCCTGGGATGAGGAAAACCGTATCCAGTCCATCAAGGATGGAAGCCAGCAGGGAGGCAAATCAACCACCACAGGGCTGACCTTCCAATATGACGACGCTGGACAGCGCATCATCAAGGAACAGGGCGAAGACACGACCGCCTATATCAACCAGTTCTTTACGGTGAAACAGCCCATGAAGAACAGTGGGGCAATCGAAAGTAAGCATATCTTCGCGGGAAGTACCCGTATCTTGACCCAGATCGTTCATGGCGAAGGAAGCGCCGCTGTTGCGGGGGGCGGCAGTGGTGCCAGCTCAACCTCCAGTTCAAGCTCCTCAACGGGAATAACCCACGGGCACGGCGTTCATTCAACTAACCATGGTGCCAAGAATAATAGCAATGGAAATGGTGGAGGCGGACTAGGCAACAACACGGGAACAAATTTTGTGACTATTACAACCGATACGCCGGTTTTTGAGGGTTCGTCCTTGAACTCACAAACGTTGGGTAATGTGGTTCAGTGCGATGTGCTTACCCTGTTGACCCTGACGCCTGACAACCAAGGGTTCTACAAGGTGGAGTTTGGCGGCAAGGTGGGTTTTGTGCCAGCGGCTGATGCGGTGGTGGGCACGTCGCCCAGTTGTGAAGGCACATCGGGAAGCGTGTTACCCAAAGACAACTTTATCTTCTACTACCACACCGACCACCTGGGAAGCACAGGGTACATGACGGACTGGCAAGGGAAGGTGCGTGAAAACCTACAGTACACACCCTTTGGGGAGACATGGATCGAGCAACGCCGAGGGATGAAAATTTTTCCAGATTTTGAGTTCACCTCAAAAATTTTGGATTCTGAGACGGGGCTTTACTATTACGGCGCACGTTATTACGACCCGAGGACAAGCGTGTGGCAGTCAGCAGACCCTGCATTACTTAAATTTTTGCCAGGTGCAAAAATTAAATATGTTCCGAAATTTGAAAGAGAACCAAATTGGAAATGGGTAATAGGTCTCCCAGGAGAAGGAGGGGTTTTTGAGCCTTCAAATTTAGGGTTGTTTTCATATGCGGGGAATAATCCTCTTAAATATGCTGACCCGAATGGTGAATATATATTATCAGCTTCCTTTATGGCTGCTTACCCAAATGCGTCGAAGGAAATAATCAAACTTATTACAAAGTTAAATAAGTTAAAACTAGAAGTTTATAAACAAGTAACTGGAGCGAGCGCTAAAGAAGTAAAAACCGCTATGACCGAAGGAAAGGGTCCGATAATTACTGGCAGCTTCATCCCAAAATCTTCAGAAGCGCCAAACGGTGCATATGGCCAACAAATAGATTCTGTTCTTATGTTGGATATTAAAAGTACATTAGATAAATACGAAAAGGGCGAAATCTCAACAAAGTTGTTTGATGCAACTGTCGAACATGAAACGGCCCACTACCTTGCTCAAAAACATGGTTTGGAAGATTCGAGTGAAAAGGGAAAACATGAACGAGGAAATGATTACGAGATGGGTGTTTACAAAGAAATAACTAATGAATCCAATTCCCCTGTCGAAAAAGAAAAGGACAAATAGCTTGCAAAACAGAGGAAGGCTGGAACAAAGTTTTAAAAGATTTTCATTTTTATTTATTTTTGCATTTATGTTTACTTGCTTTGCGAATGCAAAAGATAGGTGCATCCTTTCAATTCAAATGGACAAGTCACAATATACTGAAAAGGATGCAATTCTATTAACCTTGTTATTGAAAAACCAAACCAAAGATACAATTGTTCTTCCTGATTTATTGAGCATTGGTGCTGGTACACTTAGTTTTGAAATTAAAAATGAAAAAGGTAAATCCATAACTTATAAGGGACCGCACTTTAAAATAATACCGCCCGGTAATTTCAAACTTGGCATTGATGAAATTTGGGGTTGCGTAAAAAACTTAACTGAATTTTACAAGTTCGAAAAAGGTAAATATTCAGTGAAGTGCATATATAACAATAAGTATTTTGCAGAAAATAATAACGTTTTACGCCTTGAATCAAACGTGATTTCATTTGTGGTGGAGTGACTTTTAAAATATTCAAACCGCGACTTTCTCCCGACCCCGCTAAGATTTTCTTTCTTGATTTGGTTTCCCTTTTTGTTTGAAGAACACATCTTTGAGATTGTTTCGCTCGGTCAGTAGATGCTCGATGAGTTTCAGGCGTGTTTTTTCTTTTCGCGTCCCGTGCTGACGAATACGGGTTTTTTCCTCGTCGGAGATCAAGGCGTCGGGGTGCTGGGTTTGCAGCATTTCGGCCACTTCCTCGTCGGTGAAGTCGGGGGCTTTTTCATCCTCGACGGCTTTCATGCGTTCCTGCCAGTATTTCCAGTCGCGAGTTTCCATTATTCTTTCGCCCCATCTTTGACCCTGGCGGCTTTGAGGACGCGGTCAAGGTATTGAGCGACGTGTTTTCGCTCGGATTCGGGCAGTTTTTCAACCTGGGAAAACCTTCTTTTCAAGCGTGAGTCTTTCGGTTTTGTTCTTTCCGATTCTTTTTGCAAACCCAATAATTGATCCGTAGAGACCCCCAAGGCTTTGGCGATAGCGGGTAGGAGATGGGTCGGGGCATGCTGGGTTTGCGATTCATAGTAGGCGATGACCCGTTGGGAAACTTCGAGCTCGGCGGCCAAATCACGTTGGGTGTAGCCGGCGGCTTTTCTAATGCGAGCCAACCTTTTCCCAAAAGGGTCTTCCGGGTTCAAATGACGAGGTTTTTGTTTTGTCAAAATCAGCTCCAAAATCGAGATGGGTGTTTAATTATTACTTATACGTATAAGTAATTATAAAACTTCCCTATAGGTAAGTTTTATATTTTTCCATGTATAAAACCATGTTTTTATCCATGTATTCATCGTATGAGGCTTGAGGGGGTTTTCCCGCCGGTCATGAAAGCAAACGCAGTGTAACCTTGAATTTAAAACCGACGAAAAAACGGTTGACAATTAGATACCAAAATAGTATCAAATGCGTACAAGGTATAATTTTAGAAAATTCCTAAATAAATATTGACAGGTTTTCTAAGGGAGGTCAGTTTTGGGGCCAAAGGGCGGGGGAGTGAAGAAAACCGGGGACGTGGAAGCGCGGGAAGCGATCCAGCGCCAAAAGATATTGAACCGGGTCATTACCTTTTACCACCAGGCTTTCCTCTCCAATCCCGTGGGGATCAAATACCTTGAAGGGCTGGGGTTGAGGGAAGCCCCGCTTTTTTCCACTTTCCAGGTGGGCTTGGTGAACGGAACCTTGCTTTCCACCATTCCCGAAGATGGCGAACTACAAGAGAACTTAAAGGCGCTCGGGGTTTTGAACGGTGACGGCCAGGAGGTCCTGGCCGGATGCGTGGTATTCCCGTGGTTTGATGAGAACGGGGATTGCGGCGGGGCGTGGGGCCTTTCCATGACGACACCGATGGAAACGCGTGGGATTTATCTAGGGCCAGGACGGGGTGCCAGCGGCACGCTGTGGCAATGGACACGGGGAGTTTGGAACTACACGGCGGCCAAGAGAAGCCGGGTAATCATTTTGACCGACACGATTCTTTCAGGGTTGTTCCTAATCCAAGCGGGTTTCCGGGAAGTAGTGGCGGTGAACGGAATATTCGATGGACACGGAAAAGAGTTAAGCGCAGACCGCTCATTGAACGGCGACCACTCGCTAAGTGGCGACCGCTCGTTGAGCGGCGATCACTTGAGGCTATTTCAGCAGTCGGCCACGAGGGAAGTGATCTTGACTTTTGAGAGCGAAAAGATCGAGGAGCAGTTGAGGGGCGAGGAAATATTTTGCCGGAGGGTTACGCTGCCTTCCGTGATGGCCGACCCGAAGGAGATTCAAAAGGCATTTCAGTCGGTGAACTTTCAGGCTTCGAGGGAAGAAGATATGCCTTTGGTTTCCCAGGAGATGAACGTTGTGCCAGCGGCACGTTGTGCCGATGGACAGGGGGTTGAGGAAACAGAAGGCGGATTTGCGGTGCAATACGGGAACCGCCGGTGGGAAGTGAAGGGAGTGGAGAAGAAGGGCGTGAGGCTAATGGCGACCCTCAAGGTGTGCCGGAAGGCGGGGGAGTTACCGCTGTATTTGGACAGCGTGGATTTGTATTCCAGCCGTAGCCGGATTTTATTCGGGAAGTGTTGCGCGGTGGCGTTGGGTGAGAAGGACGAGACCATTTACAGGGATTTGGTGGGGCTGATTGAAACGGCGGAAAAGCACCAACCCAAGGGGGTGGAGTCGAAAAAAGCCCCGCCGATGACCAAGGAAGAAGAAGCGGAAGCTTTCGGCCTCTTGAAAGACCCAAACTTACTGACTCGTATCCTTGAGGACTTTGACCGGTGCGGATTGACGGGAGAGGAGGACAACAAGCTGATCGGTTACTTGGCGTCCATTTCCCGGAAGTTGGAGGAGCCTTTGAGCGTGCTCATCCAGTCAAGAAGCGCGGCGGGCAAGTCCACCTTGCAGGATGCCCTGTTGCGGTTTGTGCCGGAGGAGGATTACGAGAAGTACACGAGGCTCACCGGACAGGCGCTTTTCTACAAGGCCGAGGGCGGGCTATCCCACAAACTTTTGGCGATTGAGGAGGAGGCGGGGGCGAGGGAGGCGGGTTATTCCATCCGCAATTTACAGTCCTCCAAGTGTCTTTCGATCGCCACGACTGAGAAAGACTCGCTAACGGGGAAGCTCAAGACGGTGGAATACAAGGTCAAGGGGCCGGTGGCCCTGATGCTGACGACGACTTCCGTAGACATGGACTATGAGACCCAAAACCGGTTCGTGACCTTGACGATTGACGAGTCCAAGGAAATGACGGAGCGGATACTTGCCCACCAGAGGCAGCTTCAGACGGCTGAGGGGTTACGCTTGAAGCGGGAGGGGGAGAAGGCGGCGAGGCGGCAGAAGAACGCCCAAAGGCTTTTGAAGTCCATTTGGGTGGTGAATCCTTACGCCCCGAAATTGACTTTTCCTGCCAACAGTTTGAGGGCGAGGCGCGACCACAAGAAGTATTTGGGGCTTATCCAGGCGATTGCTTTTTTGCACCAGTACCAGCGTGAGGTGAAGGTGATGACCTTCGAGGGGGAGCGGGTTGAGTACGTGGAGGCAACGAGCGAGGACGTGGAGGAGGCCAATCGTCTTATGGCCGGAGTTCTCGGCCAGACGATGGGGGAGCTATCGGCACCGGGGAAGGTGCTCTTGGTCAAGGTGAGGGAAATGGTCAAGGAGAGGGCTAAAGATCAGCGGGATTTTCGGTTTACCCGCAGGGACATACGGGAGTTTTCCGGGTGGAGCGATTTTCAAGTCAAGACCCATATCCGGGAGTTGGCCGACCTGGAATACCTGTACTCGGTTTCGGGTAAGAAGGGCAAGGAGTACGTTTACGAGTTGACGGCCCTGGAGGGCGGTGGGGTGGTTGACTTGGTGGGTTGGAGGGTACTTGGTGGTGACTTGGAGGCTGAGTTGAAAACAGCTAAACCCCTGTATTCAGGCCGGGTCTAAGGTCATTGGCGGGCTACTTGGTGGCTTGGCGGTAGAAGATCTATACCCCCATCGTTGAGAGCTGTCATATCTAAAGGGTCAATGACCCGATGGGTCAGCGACCCAAAGTGTTTCTGCGTATCAACAGTTTTATTCCACGAAATCCTTTTCCTATCAGCGTTTTGGCCTTTTGACGGGGCCAGACCCCGCCCTTTCTGAGTCAGTTTTTTGGTATCTCCATGCCTGGGCTATGTCCGGGAAGGAAAAACTTTGTCGTAGGGTCAATGACCCGAAGGAGGACCGTATGGAGGATGGCTTTTTGCGGTTGCGGGGAGAATTTGGGAAGCAGATGGAGGTGAGGCGGTATTCAGAGGCCACGAGGGAAGCATATAGCGGGAACTTGAGGGTGTTTCTGGAATTCCTGGGAGGACAGGGGGTTTTGGATATCAGGCGGGTGGGGAGGGAGATTTTGAGGGCGTATGAGGCAAAAGTTTTGGAAGGCCAAACCCAGAAGGGCCGGCCATATGGATGGGGAACCAAGTGCATGAAAATCCGCTCGGTGAAGAGGCTCTTTGAATGGCTGGAGGAGACCCAAAAGATTTTGGTGAATCCGGCGGAATTTTTGAAGGAACCCAAGAGAGAAAGTCGTCTGCCCCGTGGAGTTTTGACTCAAGAGCAGGTGGAGCGGGTCTTGGATCAGCCCAACTTGACGGCTCCATTGGGCATCCGTGACCGGGCCATCTTGGAGGTCTTTTATTCCACGGGGATACGGTTGGGGGAATTGGTGAGGCTGAATCTTTTGGACGTGGATTTGGAGGGTGGCCTTTTGCGGGTGAACGGAGGCAAGGGGGCGAAAGACCGGGTGGTGCCATTGGGTGAAGTGTCCGTCAAGTTCCTCAAGGAATACCTAGGCAGAGTGAGGCTGAAATTGAGGACACCTAAAAGCTCGAAGCATGCGGCGAAAATGGGGCCAGACAGCCAGATTCTTTTTCTGGCTAATCGGGGGACGCCGCTTTTTGGTCCGGCGATAGCGTCAATGGTTTCGCTAATGGGCAAAAAGGCGGGAGTGAAACTCCGGCCCCATGACTTGCGGCACACATGCGCCACCCAATTGGTGAGGAACGGGGCGGATATATCGGTGGTGTCGAAACTATTGGGACACTCAGGCGTTGAAATTACTCAAATCTATACGCGGGTGGCGGGGGTGGACATGAAGAAATCCCATGAGAAGGCCCACCCACGGGAGAGGGAGAAGGCGCAAATTGTGGAACCTGAAATTGAAATGATGAGGAGGAACAAAGGATGAATGACCTGGATTATTACCTGGAAAAGTGCGGGGAGCGGATGAGAGTTTTGAATTATGCCGATCATACCTGGGTGATGTACAGCTCCCACTTGAGGCGGTTTTTCTCGTACTTGAAGGAAATGGGGGTGACGGAGCTTTCGGCGGTGACGAAGGATCATGTGCGGGGCTACCAGACTTATTTTCATGAAAGGCTGACTCCGGAAGGCCAACCGCACGCGGTAGCGACCCAAAACCTGGCCTTGATGGCGGTGAAGACTTTTTTCCGGTTGATGCGGGAGGAGGAATACCTGGCGAGCGACCCGGCGAGGGACATTCCCTTTGCCAAGCAACCGCAGAGGCTACCGGCGTCCATCCTGACGAGCAAGGAAGCGCGCAAGGTTTTGGAAGCCCCGGATTTGGTGACGGCGATGGGATACCGTGACCGGGCGGTGCTGGAACTACTTTACTCGACGGGAATGAGAACGTCAGAGGTTGGGGCCTTGAAGCTTCAAGACGTGGACACCAACGGGGGATACGCGAGGGTGAACCAGGGGAAAGGAGGCAAAGACCGGGTGGTGCCATTAGGGAGGATTGCCAGCCGGTACTTGGAGAACTATATCCGCTCCGTGAGGCCGCTCTTGGTGAGGAAAGACCCGACAAACCCTTACTTGTTTATCACGCTTAGGGGAAGCCGGTTTGGGGCTGATGTGATTTGGCTTATGGTGAAGCGGTGCGCGAGGAAGGCGGGAATCAGCCGAAACATTTATCCGCACACCTTCCGGCACACTTGTGCCACTTTGATGTTGAAGAACAACGCCAATATCCGGCACATCCAGGAGATGTTGGGCCACGCCAGCCTGGACACGACGCAGATATACGTATCCGTGACGATCCAGGACTTGAAGGCGGTACACCGCAAATGTCATCCCAGGGAGCGCGACCACCACGCGGAGCATGGCCATCATGCGGAGCATGAACAGGTGAGAGAGGTTGAGCAAGGGGTCGAATGACCCAAGGGGCCAATGGCCCTAGTGAAATTTAAAAGGTGTATATTTTAAAAAAGGGTCAATGACCCTACGGGTCGCTGACCCAAAGGAGGTGGATATGGCAACACTTAAAGAGCAGGTGAAGGACTTGACGCAAAGACTTGAGAAGCTGGAGAAACGGATGGGGATGGCTCCCTTGAAAGGGGTTTTGGCCGACTTCAAGAAAATGATGGAAAACTTCGATCGGCGAACGTTGGAACAAATTTTCCAGGGCGAGAGTGACCGAGGTTTGGCGATTGCCTTGATGGGTCAGGCGAAACCCGTTTTGGAGAACGCCAAGGGAGCTATGTCGAAAGCCCGTTGGAAACAGGTTCGTGCGGAGATGGAAAACCTGATGGTGGAAGGTGTAAGCAAAAGATGGGTGAAGTCATCCCAGGAGGATTTACAGCGCAAAATACAAAGGCTGGAGGACATGGGGGAAATTGTTGTGGGTGGCATGGGTGGGCCAATGGTAGGGCACCGTTGGCCGTTCCCCGAACCCCCGAAGCTTGATTTGCGGGACTGGAAGGAAGACGTATTGGATTCGTTGGCGGGATGATGAAATGAAGGAAGGGCATGGGATCCACGGGGTGGATTTCGTGCCCTTTTTCTGTTTCCATGCAAAAAAGATTAAAAGATCGCCCTTAGTAGGGTGTGATTACACCCTACTAAAACGCAACGGAAGGATATAATCCGACCATGAAGACCACGAATTATTTTAAGAATTACGTCGTGCCCAAAAGACCATATCTCAAGGAGGAATGGCTGGAAAGGGCGGCCAAAAGCCCTTTGAAACGGGAGGTACAGTCCGATGGACGAATTCGAACTTGGATTTACGTGGAAGAGATGGGAAAATACATACGGGTCGTGTTTCTGGAAGATGGCGAAACGGTGCACAATGCCTTTCCAGACCGACGTTTCAAAGGGGGTTGAAAATGAAATTTCATTATGACCGTGAGACCGATTCACTTTATATCGAATTGTCCAAAAAACCGAGCGTGGACAGTAATGAAGTGGAAGATGGAGTTGTGTTGGATTTTGATGAGAAACACCACTTGGTCGGGATAGACGTTCAACATGCTAGCAAGACCGTTGACCTGAATCACTTGGAAGCGGATTTCATGCCGTTGGCCTCGGCGGGCTAAAGATGTCGCGCCCCGCAAAGAAGAAAATTCCTAAAATCATTGCCGTGGGCCAGAAAATCGTTCTGATGGAAAATGGCGCGGAGGGCGTGATTGAAGGACGAACCGAATCTGGCCAGTATGTAGTGAAGTTGAAAAAAGGAAACCAGTTAGTAACCAAAACTGCCGATGAGTTACGACCAGCCTTTTCCAAAGGCGTATTAGCCCACTTGTCGCCGAGACCGAAGCCTCCGTTTCAACCTTGATCTAAAAATCTAAAATTTAAAGTTAGACGAATAGGTAAAGGCCGAGTCGCCTAATCCCCCGCCTTGGTTTCCCCCTTTGGAATCCCTCTTCCGAGGCGCCCCCATTCCAATGAATCCCCAAAGGGGGAAACCCATCCTTCCCAACACTAAAGACTTTTTTGAATGTGTTGGGTCCCTTTTGGGGGAACCGGCGCGGCCCACGGTCCCCGGGCCGCCCTATCGGGTCACGTCCTTTCTGATATTTTTCCCTTTTGGCCACAAGCGGCCGAGGGAATGGTTTACCCGCCCGCCATCCCGTCCGCCCTAGAAGGGCTCCCTGAGTCGAAGACTCCCTGAGAAAAAGACTGCCAAGAAGCCAAAGCGGAGTAGTAGAATAGAGCGCAATTAACCACCCACATGGCATACGAAATTTCAAAAAGGGGCGTTACTTGAAGGCCACCTTACCGAAGTCGAAATCTCCTAAAAACAAACAACCACAAGGGCTTTGTATCTTCGAAGAGGAAGAGGCTCACACGATAAAAGACGATTTATATCGTCTAACGTCTGCCGTAGGCCATTTCCGTGGGACGGGTGACGCGAAAGGTTGGAAGAGCGACTACACCCTGAAGATGGACTACGACACTATCCACAACATCACGGAAAAGAACCAGCATGTGACAGGGCAGTTCACGGGTGATACTCCCAAAGACCGCATGAAGGGAACTTATGATTACAACTACAAGTACACGGGCACGCCTCATGCGCCGACCGTTATTGGCAATCGTAGTTTCACTTATGACCTGAACGGCAACCAACTTGGGTTCGAGGAAAAGGGACACGGGTCGGATCGCACAATTTCCTGGGATGAGGAAAACCGTATCCAGTCCATCAAGGATGGAAGCCAGCAGGGAGGCAAATCAACCACCACAGGGCTGACCTTCCAATATGACGACGCTGGACAGCGCATCATCAAGGAACAGGGCGAAGACACGACCGCCTATATCAACCAGTTCTTTACGGTGAAACAGCCCATGAAGAACAGTGGGGCAATCGAAAGTAAGCATATCTTCGCGGGAAGTACCCGTATCTTGACCCAGATCGTTCATGGCGAAGGAAGCGCCGCTGTTGCGGGGGGCGGCAGTGGTGCCAGCTCAACCTCCAGTTCAAGCTCCTCAACGGGAATAACCCACGGGCACGGCGTTCATTCAACTAACCATGGTGCCAAGAATAATAGCAATGGAAATGGTGGAGGCGGACTAGGCAACAACACGGGAACAAATTTTGTGACTATTACAACCGATACGCCGGTTTTTGAGGGTTCGTCCTTGAACTCACAAACGTTGGGTAATGTGGTTCAGTGCGATGTGCTTACCCTGTTGACCCTGACGCCTGACAACCAAGGGTTCTACAAGGTGGAGTTTGGCGGCAAGGTGGGTTTTGTGCCAGCGGCTGATGCGGTGGTGGGCACGTCGCCCAGTTGTGAAGGCACATCGGGAAGCGTGTTACCCAAAGACAACTTTATCTTCTACTACCACACCGACCACCTGGGAAGCACAGGGTACATGACGGACTGGCAAGGGAAGGTGCGTGAAAACCTACAGTACACACCCTTTGGGGAGACATGGATCGAGCAACGCCGAGGGATGAAAATTTTTCCAGATTTTGAGTTCACCTCAAAAATTTTGGATTCTGAGACGGGGCTTTACTATTACGGCGCACGTTATTACGACCCGAGGACAAGCGTGTGGCAGTCAGCAGACCCTGCATTACTTAAATTTTTGCCAGGTGCAAAAATTAAATATGTTCCGAAATTTGAAAGAGAACCAAATTGGAAATGGGTAATAGGTCTCCCAGGAGAAGGAGGGGTTTTTGAGCCTTCAAATTTAGGGTTGTTTTCATATGCGGGGAATAATCCTCTTAAATATGCTGACCCGAATGGTGAATATATATTATCAGCTTCCTTTATGGCTGCTTACCCAAATGCGTCGAAGGAAATAATCAAACTTATTACAAAGTTAAATAAGTTAAAACTAGAAGTTTATAAACAAGTAACTGGAGCGAGCGCTAAAGAAGTAAAAACCGCTATGACCGAAGGAAAGGGTCCGATAATTACTGGCAGCTTCATCCCAAAATCTTCAGAAGCGCCAAACGGTGCATATGGCCAACAAATAGATTCTGTTCTTATGTTGGATATTAAAAGTACATTAGATAAATACGAAAAGGGCGAAATCTCAACAAAGTTGTTTGATGCAACTGTCGAACATGAAACGGCCCACTACCTTGCTCAAAAACATGGTTTGGAAGATTCGAGTGAAAAGGGAAAACATGAACGAGGAAATGATTACGAGATGGGTGTTTACAAAGAAATAACTAATGAATCCAATTCCCCTGTCGAAAAAGAAAAGGACAAATAGCTTGCAAAACAGAGGAAGGCTGGAACAAAGTTTTAAAAGATTTTCATTTTTATTTATTTTTGCATTTATGTTTACTTGCTTTGCGAATGCAAAAGATAGGTGCATCCTTTCAATTCAAATGGACAAGTCACAATATACTGAAAAGGATGCAATTCTATTAACCTTGTTATTGAAAAACCAAACCAAAGATACAATTGTTCTTCCTGATTTATTGAGCATTGGTGCTGGTACACTTAGTTTTGAAATTAAAAATGAAAAAGGTAAATCCATAACTTATAAGGGACCGCACTTTAAAATAATACCGCCCGGTAATTTCAAACTTGGCATTGATGAAATTTGGGGTTGCGTAAAAAACTTAACTGAATTTTACAAGTTCGAAAAAGGTAAATATTCAGTGAAGTGCATATATAACAATAAGTATTTTGCAGAAAATAATAACGTTTTACGCCTTGAATCAAACGTGATTTCATTTGTGGTGGAGTGACTTTTAAAATATTCAAACCGCGACTTTCTCCCGACCCCGCTAAGATTTTCTTTCTTGATTTGGTTTCCCTTTTTGTTTGAAGAACACATCTTTGAGATTGTTTCGCTCGGTCAGTAGATGCTCGATGAGTTTCAGGCGTGTTTTTTCTTTTCGCGTCCCGTGCTGACGAATACGGGTTTTTTCCTCGTCGGAGAT
This sequence comes from uncultured bacterium, assembly GCA_964469185.1. Lineage (GTDB taxonomy): Bacteria > Oederibacteriota > Muellerivitia > Muellerivitales > Muellerivitaceae > CAYXYA01. The sequence goes on from CAYXYA010000001.1 coordinate 21,831, forward strand.
CAAGGCGTCGGGGTGCTGGGTTTGCAGCATTTCGGCCACTTCCTCGTCGGTGAAGTCGGGGGCTTTTTCATCCTCGACGGCTTTCATGCGTTCCTGCCAGTATTTCCAGTCGCGAGTTTCCATTATTCTTTCGCCCCATCTTTGACCCTGGCGGCTTTGAGGACGCGGTCAAGGTATTGAGCGACGTGTTTTCGCTCGGATTCGGGCAGTTTTTCAACCTGGGAAAACCTTCTTTTCAAGCGTGAGTCTTTCGGTTTTGTTCTTTCCGATTCTTTTTGCAAACCCAATAATTGATCCGTAGAGACCCCCAAGGCTTTGGCGATAGCGGGTAGGAGATGGGTCGGGGCATGCTGGGTTTGCGATTCATAGTAGGCGATGACCCGTTGGGAAACTTCGAGCTCGGCGGCCAAATCACGTTGGGTGTAGCCGGCGGCTTTTCTAATGCGAGCCAACCTTTTCCCAAAAGGGTCTTCCGGGTTCAAATGACGAGGTTTTTGTTTTGTCAAAATCAGCTCCAAAATCGAGATGGGTGTTTAATTATTACTTATACGTATAAGTAATTATAAAACTTCCCTATAGGTAAGTTTTATATTTTTCCATGTATAAAACCATGTTTTTATCCATGTATTCATCGTATGAGGCTTGAGGGGGTTTTCCCGCCGGTCATGAAAGCAAACGCAGTGTAACCTTGAATTTAAAACCGACGAAAAAACGGTTGACAATTAGATACCAAAATAGTATCAAATGCGTACAAGGTATAATTTTAGAAAATTCCTAAATAAATATTGACAGGTTTTCTAAGGGAGGTCAGTTTTGGGGCCAAAGGGCGGGGGAGTGAAGAAAACCGGGGACGTGGAAGCGCGGGAAGCGATCCAGCGCCAAAAGATATTGAACCGGGTCATTACCTTTTACCACCAGGCTTTCCTCTCCAATCCCGTGGGGATCAAATACCTTGAAGGGCTGGGGTTGAGGGAAGCCCCGCTTTTTTCCACTTTCCAGGTGGGCTTGGTGAACGGAACCTTGCTTTCCACCATTCCCGAAGATGGCGAACTACAAGAGAACTTAAAGGCGCTCGGGGTTTTGAACGGTGACGGCCAGGAGGTCCTGGCCGGATGCGTGGTATTCCCGTGGTTTGATGAGAACGGGGATTGCGGCGGGGCGTGGGGCCTTTCCATGACGACACCGATGGAAACGCGTGGGATTTATCTAGGGCCAGGACGGGGTGCCAGCGGCACGCTGTGGCAATGGACACGGGGAGTTTGGAACTACACGGCGGCCAAGAGAAGCCGGGTAATCATTTTGACCGACACGATTCTTTCAGGGTTGTTCCTAATCCAAGCGGGTTTCCGGGAAGTAGTGGCGGTGAACGGAATATTCGATGGACACGGAAAAGAGTTAAGCGCAGACCGCTCATTGAACGGCGACCACTCGCTAAGTGGCGACCGCTCGTTGAGCGGCGATCACTTGAGGCTATTTCAGCAGTCGGCCACGAGGGAAGTGATCTTGACTTTTGAGAGCGAAAAGATCGAGGAGCAGTTGAGGGGCGAGGAAATATTTTGCCGGAGGGTTACGCTGCCTTCCGTGATGGCCGACCCGAAGGAGATTCAAAAGGCATTTCAGTCGGTGAACTTTCAGGCTTCGAGGGAAGAAGATATGCCTTTGGTTTCCCAGGAGATGAACGTTGTGCCAGCGGCACGTTGTGCCGATGGACAGGGGGTTGAGGAAACAGAAGGCGGATTTGCGGTGCAATACGGGAACCGCCGGTGGGAAGTGAAGGGAGTGGAGAAGAAGGGCGTGAGGCTAATGGCGACCCTCAAGGTGTGCCGGAAGGCGGGGGAGTTACCGCTGTATTTGGACAGCGTGGATTTGTATTCCAGCCGTAGCCGGATTTTATTCGGGAAGTGTTGCGCGGTGGCGTTGGGTGAGAAGGACGAGACCATTTACAGGGATTTGGTGGGGCTGATTGAAACGGCGGAAAAGCACCAACCCAAGGGGGTGGAGTCGAAAAAAGCCCCGCCGATGACCAAGGAAGAAGAAGCGGAAGCTTTCGGCCTCTTGAAAGACCCAAACTTACTGACTCGTATCCTTGAGGACTTTGACCGGTGCGGATTGACGGGAGAGGAGGACAACAAGCTGATCGGTTACTTGGCGTCCATTTCCCGGAAGTTGGAGGAGCCTTTGAGCGTGCTCATCCAGTCAAGAAGCGCGGCGGGCAAGTCCACCTTGCAGGATGCCCTGTTGCGGTTTGTGCCGGAGGAGGATTACGAGAAGTACACGAGGCTCACCGGACAGGCGCTTTTCTACAAGGCCGAGGGCGGGCTATCCCACAAACTTTTGGCGATTGAGGAGGAGGCGGGGGCGAGGGAGGCGGGTTATTCCATCCGCAATTTACAGTCCTCCAAGTGTCTTTCGATCGCCACGACTGAGAAAGACTCGCTAACGGGGAAGCTCAAGACGGTGGAATACAAGGTCAAGGGGCCGGTGGCCCTGATGCTGACGACGACTTCCGTAGACATGGACTATGAGACCCAAAACCGGTTCGTGACCTTGACGATTGACGAGTCCAAGGAAATGACGGAGCGGATACTTGCCCACCAGAGGCAGCTTCAGACGGCTGAGGGGTTACGCTTGAAGCGGGAGGGGGAGAAGGCGGCGAGGCGGCAGAAGAACGCCCAAAGGCTTTTGAAGTCCATTTGGGTGGTGAATCCTTACGCCCCGAAATTGACTTTTCCTGCCAACAGTTTGAGGGCGAGGCGCGACCACAAGAAGTATTTGGGGCTTATCCAGGCGATTGCTTTTTTGCACCAGTACCAGCGTGAGGTGAAGGTGATGACCTTCGAGGGGGAGCGGGTTGAGTACGTGGAGGCAACGAGCGAGGACGTGGAGGAGGCCAATCGTCTTATGGCCGGAGTTCTCGGCCAGACGATGGGGGAGCTATCGGCACCGGGGAAGGTGCTCTTGGTCAAGGTGAGGGAAATGGTCAAGGAGAGGGCTAAAGATCAGCGGGATTTTCGGTTTACCCGCAGGGACATACGGGAGTTTTCCGGGTGGAGCGATTTTCAAGTCAAGACCCATATCCGGGAGTTGGCCGACCTGGAATACCTGTACTCGGTTTCGGGTAAGAAGGGCAAGGAGTACGTTTACGAGTTGACGGCCCTGGAGGGCGGTGGGGTGGTTGACTTGGTGGGTTGGAGGGTACTTGGTGGTGACTTGGAGGCTGAGTTGAAAACAGCTAAACCCCTGTATTCAGGCCGGGTCTAAGGTCATTGGCGGGCTACTTGGTGGCTTGGCGGTAGAAGATCTATACCCCCATCGTTGAGAGCTGTCATATCTAAAGGGTCAATGACCCGATGGGTCAGCGACCCAAAGTGTTTCTGCGTATCAACAGTTTTATTCCACGAAATCCTTTTCCTATCAGCGTTTTGGCCTTTTGACGGGGCCAGACCCCGCCCTTTCTGAGTCAGTTTTTTGGTATCTCCATGCCTGGGCTATGTCCGGGAAGGAAAAACTTTGTCGTAGGGTCAATGACCCGAAGGAGGACCGTATGGAGGATGGCTTTTTGCGGTTGCGGGGAGAATTTGGGAAGCAGATGGAGGTGAGGCGGTATTCAGAGGCCACGAGGGAAGCATATAGCGGGAACTTGAGGGTGTTTCTGGAATTCCTGGGAGGACAGGGGGTTTTGGATATCAGGCGGGTGGGGAGGGAGATTTTGAGGGCGTATGAGGCAAAAGTTTTGGAAGGCCAAACCCAGAAGGGCCGGCCATATGGATGGGGAACCAAGTGCATGAAAATCCGCTCGGTGAAGAGGCTCTTTGAATGGCTGGAGGAGACCCAAAAGATTTTGGTGAATCCGGCGGAATTTTTGAAGGAACCCAAGAGAGAAAGTCGTCTGCCCCGTGGAGTTTTGACTCAAGAGCAGGTGGAGCGGGTCTTGGATCAGCCCAACTTGACGGCTCCATTGGGCATCCGTGACCGGGCCATCTTGGAGGTCTTTTATTCCACGGGGATACGGTTGGGGGAATTGGTGAGGCTGAATCTTTTGGACGTGGATTTGGAGGGTGGCCTTTTGCGGGTGAACGGAGGCAAGGGGGCGAAAGACCGGGTGGTGCCATTGGGTGAAGTGTCCGTCAAGTTCCTCAAGGAATACCTAGGCAGAGTGAGGCTGAAATTGAGGACACCTAAAAGCTCGAAGCATGCGGCGAAAATGGGGCCAGACAGCCAGATTCTTTTTCTGGCTAATCGGGGGACGCCGCTTTTTGGTCCGGCGATAGCGTCAATGGTTTCGCTAATGGGCAAAAAGGCGGGAGTGAAACTCCGGCCCCATGACTTGCGGCACACATGCGCCACCCAATTGGTGAGGAACGGGGCGGATATATCGGTGGTGTCGAAACTATTGGGACACTCAGGCGTTGAAATTACTCAAATCTATACGCGGGTGGCGGGGGTGGACATGAAGAAATCCCATGAGAAGGCCCACCCACGGGAGAGGGAGAAGGCGCAAATTGTGGAACCTGAAATTGAAATGATGAGGAGGAACAAAGGATGAATGACCTGGATTATTACCTGGAAAAGTGCGGGGAGCGGATGAGAGTTTTGAATTATGCCGATCATACCTGGGTGATGTACAGCTCCCACTTGAGGCGGTTTTTCTCGTACTTGAAGGAAATGGGGGTGACGGAGCTTTCGGCGGTGACGAAGGATCATGTGCGGGGCTACCAGACTTATTTTCATGAAAGGCTGACTCCGGAAGGCCAACCGCACGCGGTAGCGACCCAAAACCTGGCCTTGATGGCGGTGAAGACTTTTTTCCGGTTGATGCGGGAGGAGGAATACCTGGCGAGCGACCCGGCGAGGGACATTCCCTTTGCCAAGCAACCGCAGAGGCTACCGGCGTCCATCCTGACGAGCAAGGAAGCGCGCAAGGTTTTGGAAGCCCCGGATTTGGTGACGGCGATGGGATACCGTGACCGGGCGGTGCTGGAACTACTTTACTCGACGGGAATGAGAACGTCAGAGGTTGGGGCCTTGAAGCTTCAAGACGTGGACACCAACGGGGGATACGCGAGGGTGAACCAGGGGAAAGGAGGCAAAGACCGGGTGGTGCCATTAGGGAGGATTGCCAGCCGGTACTTGGAGAACTATATCCGCTCCGTGAGGCCGCTCTTGGTGAGGAAAGACCCGACAAACCCTTACTTGTTTATCACGCTTAGGGGAAGCCGGTTTGGGGCTGATGTGATTTGGCTTATGGTGAAGCGGTGCGCGAGGAAGGCGGGAATCAGCCGAAACATTTATCCGCACACCTTCCGGCACACTTGTGCCACTTTGATGTTGAAGAACAACGCCAATATCCGGCACATCCAGGAGATGTTGGGCCACGCCAGCCTGGACACGACGCAGATATACGTATCCGTGACGATCCAGGACTTGAAGGCGGTACACCGCAAATGTCATCCCAGGGAGCGCGACCACCACGCGGAGCATGGCCATCATGCGGAGCATGAACAGGTGAGAGAGGTTGAGCAAGGGGTCGAATGACCCAAGGGGCCAATGGCCCTAGTGAAATTTAAAAGGTGTATATTTTAAAAAAGGGTCAATGACCCTACGGGTCGCTGACCCAAAGGAGGTGGATATGGCAACACTTAAAGAGCAGGTGAAGGACTTGACGCAAAGACTTGAGAAGCTGGAGAAACGGATGGGGATGGCTCCCTTGAAAGGGGTTTTGGCCGACTTCAAGAAAATGATGGAAAACTTCGATCGGCGAACGTTGGAACAAATTTTCCAGGGCGAGAGTGACCGAGGTTTGGCGATTGCCTTGATGGGTCAGGCGAAACCCGTTTTGGAGAACGCCAAGGGAGCTATGTCGAAAGCCCGTTGGAAACAGGTTCGTGCGGAGATGGAAAACCTGATGGTGGAAGGTGTAAGCAAAAGATGGGTGAAGTCATCCCAGGAGGATTTACAGCGCAAAATACAAAGGCTGGAGGACATGGGGGAAATTGTTGTGGGTGGCATGGGTGGGCCAATGGTAGGGCACCGTTGGCCGTTCCCCGAACCCCCGAAGCTTGATTTGCGGGACTGGAAGGAAGACGTATTGGATTCGTTGGCGGGATGATGAAATGAAGGAAGGGCATGGGATCCACGGGGTGGATTTCGTGCCCTTTTTCTGTTTCCATGCAAAAAAGATTAAAAGATCGCCCTTAGTAGGGTGTGATTACACCCTACTAAAACGCAACGGAAGGATATAATCCGACCATGAAGACCACGAATTATTTTAAGAATTACGTCGTGCCCAAAAGACCATATCTCAAGGAGGAATGGCTGGAAAGGGCGGCCAAAAGCCCTTTGAAACGGGAGGTACAGTCCGATGGACGAATTCGAACTTGGATTTACGTGGAAGAGATGGGAAAATACATACGGGTCGTGTTTCTGGAAGATGGCGAAACGGTGCACAATGCCTTTCCAGACCGACGTTTCAAAGGGGGTTGAAAATGAAATTTCATTATGACCGTGAGACCGATTCACTTTATATCGAATTGTCCAAAAAACCGAGCGTGGACAGTAATGAAGTGGAAGATGGAGTTGTGTTGGATTTTGATGAGAAACACCACTTGGTCGGGATAGACGTTCAACATGCTAGCAAGACCGTTGACCTGAATCACTTGGAAGCGGATTTCATGCCGTTGGCCTCGGCGGGCTAAAGATGTCGCGCCCCGCAAAGAAGAAAATTCCTAAAATCATTGCCGTGGGCCAGAAAATCGTTCTGATGGAAAATGGCGCGGAGGGCGTGATTGAAGGACGAACCGAATCTGGCCAGTATGTAGTGAAGTTGAAAAAAGGAAACCAGTTAGTAACCAAAACTGCCGATGAGTTACGACCAGCCTTTTCCAAAGGCGTATTAGCCCACTTGTCGCCGAGACCGAAGCCTCCGTTTCAACCTTGATCTAAAAATCTAAAATTTAAAGTTAGACGAATAGGTAAAGGCCGAGTCGCCTAATCCCCCGCCTTGGTTTCCCCCTTTGGAATCCCTCTTCCGAGGCGCCCCCATTCCAATGAATCCCCAAAGGGGGAAACCCATCCTTCCCAACACTAAAGACTTTTTTGAATGTGTTGGGTCCCTTTTGGGGGAACCGGCGCGGCCCACGGTCCCCGGGCCGCCCTATCGGGTCACGTCCTTTCTGATATTTTTCCCTTTTGGCCACAAGCGGCCGAGGGAATGGTTTACCCGCCCGCCATCCCGTCCGCCCTAGAAGGGCTCCCTGAGTCGAAGACTCCCTGAGAAAAAGACTGCCAAGAAGCCAAAGCGGAGTAGTAGAATAGAGCGCAATTAACCACCCACATGGCATACGAAATTTCAAAAAGGGGCGTTACTTGAAGGCCACCTTACCGAAGTCGAAATCTCCTAAAAACAAACAACCACAAGGGCTTTGTATCTTCGAAGAGGAAGAGGCTCACACGATAAAAGACGATCTGTATCGGTTAACGACGGCCAACGGTTCTTTCCGCGGCATGGGCAACGCCAGGGGATGGAACAGCAATTACACCCTGAAGATGGACTATGACGCTATCCACAACATCACCAGGAAGAACCAACATGTTATTGGCCAGTTTGCGGGTGACACCCCGAAAGATCGCATGAAGGGAACGTATGACTTCAAGTATGCCTATGGGAATGACCTAGGTGGAGTTTTCCGTCCTCACGCGCCCCTACAGATTGGGAAACGTGATTACAGCTATGACTTGAATGGCAATCAGTTAGGGTTTGATGAAAAAGGCGGGGCGGACCGGAGCATCATTTGGGATGAGGAAAACAGAATCCAGTCCATCAAGGATGGAAGCCAGCAAGGCGGCAACTCACCCAATACCGGTACTGATTTTGTATATAACGACCAAGGGGCGAGAGTACTCAAGGTCAAGGGCGATGACATAACGGCTTATATCAACCAGTTCTACACGGTTAAACAACCCAAGAAGAACACCGGCGCGGTCGAGAGCAAGCATATCTTCGCGGGTAGTACCCGTATTCTTACCCAAATTGCGCATGGTGAAGGCAATGCGTCTATCACCGGCGGGGGGCAGTAG
>CAYXYA010000002.1:0-28143 GCA_964469185.1 uncultured bacterium
ACTGACAGGGGCCGCGCCTCCGGAAATATTCGCGAACGTGGAGATCGTCGCGACCACAACGCCCCGGTTATCGGTTCCTTCGGCGGCTGTCATGGATACCGGGACCCAAAGGTACGTTTTCGTGATGACCGCGCCCGGGATTTTCACCCCGCGAAAAATAACTACGGGTTACGAGGGAAGCGACTTGTGGGAGGTCACTTCGGGTTTAGAAGAGGGAGAACATGTGGTGGACGGGGCCCTTTACCTGATCGACGCGGATTCGAAGATCAAAGCCGCTTTTTCTGAAACGAAGTAAAGGAGACTTGAAATGATCGCCAAACTCATCGAGTGGTGCGGAAAAAATAAATTCATGGTTTCCCTGGCGATGGTCGTTCTTATCGTCTGGGGAAGCTGGGCGCTGAAAAATATCCCCTTGGACGCCATTCCTGATATCTCGGACACGCAGGTAGTCATCTACGCCAAGTGGATGAAGAGCCCCGATATCCTGGAGGATCAGGTGGCCTATCCCATCGTTCGCGCGCTCCTGGGCGCGCCGAAGGTGAAGGCTATCCGCGCTTTTTCGGATTTTGGTTTCGCTTACGTTTACATCATCTTTGAGGACGGGACCGACGTTTACTGGGCGAGAAGCCGGGTGCTGGAATATCTCTCGAAAGTTCAAGGGTCATTACCTCCAGGAGTCAGCGTGGAGATGGGTCCCGACGCGAGCGGTGTGGGATGGGTATACCAATACGCCCTGGTGGATAAGAGCGGCAAGAACACCTTGGCGGACCTGAAGGGTTATCAGGATTGGAACCTTCGATATCAATTACAGAGCTTGCCGGGCGTGGCGGAAGTTTCGACCGTCGGGGGCATGACCAAGCAATATCAAGTCGAGATCAACCCGAACGCTTTGGCCGCTTATGAGGTGACTTTCGCCCAGGTGATGGCGGCGATCCGCGGTTCCAATCGACAAGTGGGAGGAAGACTTCTCGATATCAATGGCGCGGAATACATGATCCGAGGGTTGGGTTATTTGAAAGGGATCGAGGACATCGAGAAAGTCGCCGTTGGAAGGGATAAACAGGGAGCGCCTGTCCTGGTGCGTGATGTGGGAAAGGTCCAGTTGGGGCCGGAGGTTCGCCAGGGGGTCGCCGATCTGGACGGACAGGGTGAGGTGGTGGGCGGCATTGTGACCGCCCGTTACGGCGAGAACGCCTTGAAGGTCATCGAGAGGGTGAAGCAAAAGATCGAGGAGATCAAACCTTCTCTACCTTCGGGGGTGGAGATCGTACCAGTCTATGACAGGTCCGAACTCATCAACGAGTCCATCAATACCTTGACGCATGAATTGATCAAACTGGCCGTGGCGGTTTCATTGGTATGTCTTCTCTTCTTGTGGAGCATCCCCTCCGCCCTGGTCATTATGTTGACCCTGCCGGTGGCCATCCTGATGTCCTTTATCACCATGAAGTACTTGGGAGTTTCTTCCAACATCATGAGCCTGGGCGGGATCGCCATCGCGATCGGCGCTATGGTGGACGCTTCCATCATCATGGTAGAGAACGCGGTGAAAAGACTTGAGGAGTGGGATGGTTCGACTCGATCCTCTCGCTCACCACAGGACAGGACGAAGGTGATCCTGGACGCGGCGAAGGAAGTGGGTCCGTCCCTTTTTTTCACACTCTTGGTCATCACGGTAGGGTTCTTGCCCGTGTTCGCTCTTCAAGGGCAAGACGGAAAGCTTTTCTCGTCGTTAGCCTACACCAAGACCTTCTCCATGTTTTTCGCGGCGTTCTTGGCTGTGACCTTGACCCCGGTTTTGATGGTGTTTTTGCTCAAGGGCAAAGTTTTGGCGGAAAGCAAACACCCTCTGAATCGATCCTTGGAAAAATTCTATGAGGGGCCGGCGCGGTGGGTCCTGAACAACGGCAAAACGGTCATCCTGACGGCTGTCGTCTTAGTGGCGGTGACATTATTTCCCTTCATGAAATTGGGGAGTGAGTATATGCCGCCGTTGTGGGAAGGCTCTTTGCTTTACATGCCGACCACATTGCCGGGAATTTCGGTGACCGAGGCCGCCCGTGTTTTACAGGCGCAGGACCGTGTCTTAAAGTCTTTCCCGGAAGTGGAAAGGGTTTTTGGAAAGGCGGGCCGGGCTGAAACGTCCCTGGACCCGGCGCCCTTCTCCATGGAAGAAACCACTATTTGGCTCAAGCCCAAGGACAAATGGCGCAAGGGTATGACCCAGGAAAAATTGGTCCATGACATGAACGCGGCCTTGCAATTCACCGGATACGCGAACTCTATCACCATGCCCATCATTAACCGCATCAATATGCTCACCAGCGGGGTGAAGACGCCCATCGGTATCAAGGTGGTGGGAGGGGACCTGGATACGATCCAACGCGTGGGGATCGAGATCGAGAACGCGCTCAAAGGTTTGAAAGGCACCAGTAGTGTTTACGCCGAGCGGGTGACGGGAGGCTATTACATCGACATCGAACCGAAACGCGACCAGATCGCCCGTTACGGGCTGATGCTCGAGGATGTCAACGAGATCATTGAGATGGCCATCGGAGGGGACAACGTCACTACGACCGTGGAGGGACGAGGCCGCTACCCGGTCAATGTCCGGTTCGCCAAAGACTATCGCGACGACGTGGACAAACTCCGCCGGGTTTTGGTGACGACGCCTTCAGGAAGTAAAGTTCAATTAGCTCAACTGGCGGACGTGAAACTCACCTTAGGGCCCAGTATGCTCCGTGACGAGAACGGTCTTCTGGCCGGCTATGTCTATGTGGATATCGAGAACATCGATCCGGGTAGTTACGTCGAGGCGGCCAAAAAACTGTTGGCGCAAAAGGTGAAGATCCCCACCGGCACTAGTCTGCTTTGGAGCGGGAATTACGAGAACATGGTCAAAGCCATCGAGCGGTTCAAGATCATGATCCCGATTACTTTGCTTTTGGTTTTCTTTCTCATTCACCTCAACACAAAGTCCTTCGCGGAAACGATCATCGTGCTTTTGGCGGTGCCTTTTTCCCTGGTCGGAGCCATTTGGTTGCTATTCGCCTTGGGTTACAATACCTCGGTGCCGGTCTGGATCGGGGTCATCGCCCTGGCCGGATTGGACGCGGAAACGGGCGTGGTGATGCTCCTTTACCTCAACATCTCCTATAAGAAGTTCAAAGAGGCAGGGCAATTGAAGAACATGGGCGATCTGGAGGAGTCGGTCATTCACGGGGCGGTCAAGCGTCTGAGGCCGAAATTGATGACGGTTTCGGCGGCGTGGTTCGGACTTGTACCCATTTTGTTCTCGAGCGGGGTGGGAAGTGATGTGATGAAACGCATCGCGGCTCCGATGGTGGGAGGGGTTTTTACTTCCTTCATTTTAGAATTGTTGGTTTATCCCGTGTTGTTCACGATGTGGAAGTGGAACACCGAGGTAAGTTCGAAAGAACCGAAAGGGTTCTGGGGATGGGTAAAGAAGATTGGTTAAGAAGTCTGGTGTCAATCGGTTATGTGTTGTTAATAATAGAAAGGAAATAGAAATGAAAAAGACGATCGTTGTTTCGATGATGGTGATGTTTCTGGCGCTGGGAGCTATGAGGTTATGGGCCCATGACGATGACAAGACCCCTGAGCACACCTTGACAGGTGAGGTGGTCTGTCTTTCTTGCTATTTGGGACATGGTGGAATGGGAAGCGCGCACGCCAAATGCGCCAAGCAGTGTTTCGTGAAAGGTTTGCCCCTTGGCTTAAAGGTGGGGGACAAACTTTATCTGGTGGTCGGTGAACATCACGGCACCGCCAATAAAGCCCTTAGCGCTTACGCGGGAAAACAGGTCACGGTGACCGGGCATGTTTTTGAGCAGGATGGAATGAGCATGCTGGAGGTGGAAAAAGTCGTGAAGACGCCGTCGTCCACTCCGCATTCTAAAAGTTCAACAGCCGCGAAAGCTGTCCATAAAACTTATGTGTGCACGATGGATGGCACCACCAGCCACGAACCGGGAAAATGTCCAAAGTGTGGAATGGATATGGTGGAAAAGAAATAACGACTCTTAAAAGTAGATGACCTTCGAGGCGCGGGCTTTGGAGTTCGGGGTCGTCAATTCGATGAAACTGGGTTTACCGAAGGTTTCGGCCTTGTTCCCGGCCTTGATCCATCCGATGAGTTTTTCAACCTCGGGTTCGGTCATCTTTTTGTCGATCACCTGACGGAGAGCGGCTTCGATCGGGGAAGGATCCTCGCCCAGTTCGGTCAGGCGGAAAACGACGGCTTCCGAGACTTGATAGGAGCCCGATCGCGTCAGGGTTTCGCCGATGGCGCAGCGGGCCGCGTCGGACAAAATCCGCAAAAGTTTTACGGCGCGGTTGACCGTCAAGGCGCTGGCGTCCAACTGATCCGCGACTTCCTGTTCCGTGAGATTGGGATCGGCCCAGAGCAGGTTCTCTATTGAAATGTACAGGTCCAACCAGTTCATAGTTTGATCGCGGTTGTCCAGGATGGCTTCCAGCATGGCTTGTTCGGGAGTGAGGTCCAGGATCAGGGCCGGCAAGCTTTCCATGCCGAGTTTTTTAGCGGCGGCCAGCCGGACATGACCGCTCACCAGTTGATAGGTCCCGTTGGGGAGAAGGATGACTTTTAAGGGATTCTTCAGGCCGTCCGCTTGGATCGAGGAGGCGAGAGAATAGATCATTTCTTGGGTGATGGTTTTTCGAAAGTTGTTCGCGTTTGCCTCGATGAGGTCAAGACGAATTTCCCGCGGGGCGTTGGAAGGAAGGGGCTCAGTCATGAGGGCTCCTTGTTAACTTGATGAGATTCTATTTTCCGGGAGCCGCATTGGTCAACGTTATAGCGACTCATTTTAGGAAAAGGGTTTCCTTGGACCGGAGTGGAAAGGCGGCGAGAGAGGTAGAATGGAGAAGTCTTTAGGTCGTTCGATCGATCCGCGAGGTTTCGCTCATGGAATCCAAGTTATCACCTGAGATCATCAAAGCTTACCGCTCCGCCCGATACCGAGTCATGGGGACCGAGCCGCCTTTTGTCCTGCGTGTCGATGAACCTTCCGTCGAACTCGCTTCTCTCCTAAAAAATTCCAAAGGCCAGGGGGCGGCTTTCATCACGGTCGATAATCCCCAAAGTCGGGTCGTTTCAAACGAGCAAAACCTCCAAGCCCGACGGTCTTTTATGAAAGAGATCGAGGAAAAAGGCTTCCAGTTCTATTTAGGGGTCGGGGAAGATCCTGTCGGGCAATGGCCCGGCGAGCAAAGCTTTCTGGTTTTGGGGATCTCTTTGGAAACGGCGGAAAATTTGGGGAATAAATACGGGCAAAACGCCGTTCTTTGGGCAGGCCTCAAGGGGGTCCCTCAACTTATTTTGTTGCGCTGAGTTTCATGACATAGGCCATAGAGCTGGATACCGGGGAGGGTTAACATTTTCTTATAAGAAGCCTAGCTTTCTAAAAGAGGGTAAGACGCCGAAAGCGTTTTGAGGTCCTTCTGGCGGTCTTGGGCTGAAAAAGGAGGATGTGATGAAAAAAATAATTTTCGGGGTCTTTTTAGTTGGCATAATCCTAACGATAGGCGGTTGGAAGGTTTTCGCGGAAGAAACAGCCGGCGGGACGGAGTTGAAACAGGGGCAGCAGGCGTTCAGCCATAAAAATTATCCGGAAACCTTCAAGTGGTTCCATCAAGCGGCCGAGAAAGGCAATTTGACCGCGGAGAGTTTTTTGGGCTATCTCTACGTGGTGGGTTTGGGAGTCGAAAAAAATCCCAAGGAAGGCTTCAAGTGGCTTAAACAGGCCGCGGAAGCGGGGAACGCTGACGCCCAATATAATCTGGGATATATGTATAGGTTCGATCCGGGAGTTGGTAAAAATGATGGAGAAGCTTTTAAATGGTATCTTAAAGCGGCTGAGCAGGATCAGGTAGAGGCTCAAGTGGCCGTTGGCTTCATGTATAAAACAGGAACGGGTGTCGAGCAAAGCTTGGAAAGCGCGAGGGATTGGTTCTACAAAGCGGCGCAAGCTGGAAATGAGATCGCCTTGACGCAATTAGGATATGACTGGGGCGATAACGATCCCGGCTCCAACAAGGGCCGTCATAGAACCAAGGGAAATCAAACCCTCTTGAAGCAAGAAGCGGGTTATATCGCGCCGGGATATTCTCCGGGATCGGGATCGAGATCAGGCCGCCATCCATCTTCGCCCCGTAGCGGAAGATGATCTGATCTATAAGTCGTTGGGTCTTCAATGAACTATTCGAATAAAGGAGTGTGGAATGAGGAAAAATTTGATCGCGGTTGTTTTGACGGGAACCATCCTGACCGTGGGAACCGCCTTGGCCTTAACGAAGGCCTTAAAGCCCGTTCCTAAAACGAAACCTGCCGCGGCTCTTTCCATCGATCAAAAAGTCGAACTGCTCCTCAAACAAATGACGCTCGCGGAAAAGATCGGACAAATGGTGCAGGACAGCCCGGGAGAGACCCCGGTCTCGATGGTAGGTCCGCGCATCCGGGGCGAGATGGTCGGGTCGCTTTTGAACCAGGTGGGTTCCAAGGATACCAACGAGACCCAGAAAATAGCGGTGGAAGAAACCCGCCTTCACATTCCCCTGATCTACGGGTTGGACGTCATTCACGGCTACAAGACCATTTTTCCCATTCCCTTGGGCGAGGACTGCGCCTGGGACCCGGAGCTTCTCGAGAAATGCGCTTCCGTCGCCGCCCATGAGGCCGCCGCCGCGGGCATCCGCTGGACCTTCGCGCCGATGGTGGACGTTTGCCGCGAACCACGATGGGGCCGTATCGCCGAAGGTTCGGGAGAGGACCCGACGTTGGGTTCCGCTCTGGCTGCCGCGAGGGTAAGAGGTTTTCAGGGGAGATCACTGAGCGACCCTGGGTCGATAGCCGCCTGCGCTAAACACTTCGTGGGTTACGGAGCCGCTGAAGCCGGACGGGATTACAACACCACCGACATGTCGGAAGTCAGCTTGCGCGAAAATCATTTGCCCACTTTCAAAGCTTCTGTGGACGCGGGTGTCCGGACCATCATGAGCGCCTTTAACGACCTCAACGGCGTGCCAGCCTCCGGCAACACGCATACGCTCAGGGATATCTTGAAGACGGAGTGGGGATTCAAAGGTTTTGTGGTTTCGGATTGGGGCTCCATTCAAGAGATGGTCACGCACGGTTATTGCGCCGACGAAAAAGACGCGGCCCTTAAGGGAGCGCTGGCGCGCGTGGATATGGACATGCAGGGGAATGGTTATGACCACTATCTTGCGCAATTGGTGAAAGAAAAGAAGGTGCCGGTCTCTTTGATCGACGATTCGGTGCGGCGTCTTTTGAAAGTGAAGTATGAACTGGGGCTTTTTGATGACCCTTATGTGGATGAATCCAAGGAAGCCGCCGCCATGATGACGCCTGAATCGATGGCTTTGGCCCTGCAGGAAGCGGAAGAATCCATCGTCCTCCTGAAGAACGAGAAAAACCTCCTGCCTCTTTCCAAGAACATCAAGACCCTCGCCGTCATCGGAGCCCTGGCCGACTCCAAAGAGGATCCGCTCGGCACCTGGCATTGTCAGGGCGACAAGGAAAAAGTCACGACCGTGTTGGATGGTATCAAAAGTATCGTTTCGAAAGACACGAGACTGCTCTATGACCCGGGCGTGGGAGTCGCGGACGACGCGTCTTCTTCCGCCATTACCAAAGCGGTCGATATAGCCAAGCAAGCCCAGGTCGCGGTCCTGGTCGTAGGCGAGACATGGAACATGAGCGGCGAGTCCATGAGCCGCACTTCACTGTCTTTACCGGGCAGGCAATTGGAAATGGTGAAAGCCATCCAACAAACGGGAGTGCCGGTGGTGTTGGTGTTGATGAACGGCCGTCCCTTGACCATTCCATGGGAAGCGGAAAATCTGCCGGCGATCGTGGAAACCTGGTTCCTGGGAAATCAACAAGGACCCGCGGTAGCGAATGTGCTTTTTGGCGATTTCAACCCGTCCGGTAAATTGGTGGTGACGTTCCCCCGCTCGGTGGGGCAGATCCCTATTTATTATGCTCATATGAGTACGGGCCGTCCGGGAATCCAGGAGAAACAATATACGTCCCGTTACCTTGATTCTCCCAATACGCCTCAATATCCATTCGGCTTCGGTTTGAGCTACACCACGTTCGAATACAGCAAACTGAAACTTAGCGCGGATTCCCTGGATTTTTCGGGAAGCTTGACCGTGACCGCCGAACTCCAGAACAAGGGCAGCCGTCCGGGCGTGGAGATCGTCCAACTCTATATCCAGGACATCGCGGCCAGCGTCACTCAACCAGTACGAAGGCTGAAGAATTTCCAACGGGTGGCTTTGAACGCGGGCGAAACCAAGACGGTGACATTCGTTCTGCCGGCGTCTCAATTGGGTTTTTTCAACAGCGAGGGCAAGTATGTGATGGAGGCGGGGAAGTTCAACCTCTGGGTCAGCAGGGATTCTTCCGACGCGTCCTTGATGGCAAGCTTCCAATTGACACAAAGTTTGGCGGCCAAGTAAATGAACAGTCACAAAATATTTTTAAGGATCTTCCTAGTTTTAGTCCTAGGTTTGGGCATCGTTTCGCGTTCGGCCGCGAGCACCGGCACCGATCACTTTGAGGTTCAAGCCACCGCGGATTTCAAACAGATCGCGGATTTCATGAATGGACCTTTCGTCAACAGCCTGGGTTTTTTCACGGGTCTGGGTTGGACGGGGACTCCCGGGGTGTTCGATCTGACCGGGGGACCTTATTTCGAGCTGGGGTTGGGCGTGGGAGCGGATTTTATCCGATTGCCCGACGTCAGTACCCTTAGTTTGCCCGCGGTCTCCGCGTCGTCGAACGTCACTCTTCCGAGCGGTCTGCCGATCCCTTTTCCGATCTTGACGGGACGGTTGGGGCTCTTCAGCGGATTGGATATCGGCTTTCGTTATACCAATCTTCCCGCCATCGCCATCGCGGGGGTCAACGCTACTTACAGCGGTTGGGGTCTGGATATTCGCTGTAAGATCTTCGACGGTCTTCAATTGCCGACGGTCACATTGGGAATGAGCTATGACACCTTGAACGGAACGGTGTCGGTGGCCACGAACGTGAATCAAAGCTCGACCTATACCGATCCGAGCGACAGCAGCGTTTATACCGTAACAGTTTCAGGTCTCACGACCTACGCTTTGAATTGGGCGACCAAGAGCATGGGAGCGAAACTGGTGATCGGCAAAGGCTTGGGTATCCTTTATCCTTTCGCGGCGATCGGGTTCCAACGCAATGAGGGAAGCGTCACTTCCAGCATGACCGGCGCTTTCGCGGAGACCCTGACGGGCGGCTCCTTTCCCGGCAGCGCGAATTCGACGATCATCGGTATCAGCTCGGGCGCTCCGGTGGTTTTGGAACCAAAGTATGTTCTGGGATTCGATGTGGGGGGTGGTATGGGACTCCATTGGTCGTTGGTAGGAGAGTCGAACGGCACGGACATCGCCGGAAGTACCAGCCTCCGCGGCCAATTTTAACAGAAGGATGAAAAAGTTGCGTAGCTGAACTTTTTCATATTAACGAACGAATCGCCAATCCGAAAAACCCGGGGTTTTTCTGTCGCTTCGTTCTAACCCGTGGCTGTTGCAGGGTGTTAATAAATTTTTTTGAGCACCCTGTTAGCTCTCTGTCGAGATGAGGAACTTTTCAATGTCTGATAAAAAGATCAACCGCATCTCTTACGTCGATCAAAATGAATGCACGGGTTGTGAGGCCTGTGTGGTGGAAACACCCAAGGTTTTTCGCATGACCTCGGACGGTCTTTCGGAAGTTTACAATGCCCAGGGCGACACCGAGGAAAAGATCCAAGCCGCGATGCATTGCTGTCCGGTCTCCTGCATCCATTGGAAAAGTTGACCTATCGGCGGTGGTTTTTTATCCAGCGTTTTTCGTCTTTCCCTTTTTTCAGGATCTTGAGCATTTTTTCATGAAGTTTGCCGTTGCTCGCCAGCACGTTTTGCGCGGATAGATCGTAAGGTTTGCCTGTGATATCCGTCACACATCCTCCCGCTTCCCGTACCAGCAAGATCCCCGCGGCCATGTCCCAGGCCTCGATGCCTCTTTCCCAAAAGCCCTCGAATCGGCCGGCCGCGACGTAAGCGAGATTCATGGCCGCGGAGCCGTCCCTTCGGACACCCTGCGTGGTCATGACGAAGTTCCTGAAATTATCCAGATTGTAATGGGTCTCGCGGACGGCGTAAGCGAAGCCGGTACAAACGAGGCTTTTTTCCAAAGCGCCGATCTTGGAGACTTTCATCCGCCGGCCGTTGAGGAAAGCGCCTCGGCCCTTTTCCGCTATGAAGCATTCCTTCCGAAGGGCGTCGTAGATCACGCCGACGATGGGTTTTCCATCCCGTAAAAGGGCTATCGAAACGCAGAAAAAAGGATAGGAATGCGCGAAGTTGGTCGTGCCATCCAGGGGATCCACTACCCAGGTATAACGCGAATGGTCGCTGAGACGGCCGCTTTCCTCACCCAAAAGATCATGACCGGGGAATTGTTTTTTGAGGATCGAAAGGACTTTTTTCTCGGCGAGGCGGTCCACCTGGGTGACCAGGTTCAAGCTGTTCTTGCCTTTGAACGAAATATTCAGGACACGGCCGTAATATTTCTGGTGGATCTGACCCGCGGCCCGGGCGGCCCGCACGGCGGTTTTTAGAAAAGCGCTCATCGAATTCCTTTGGAAAGATAGGGGATTTTAAACGAATTCAATAATACCCTCGATGAAGCTCGAAAAGGAGGGTATTTTTTTGCTGAAAAAGAATGTTAAACTAAAACCGATTCGAGTTGAAAGATCCGTCGTTCCGCAGGTCCAAGGAAGACGGATTTTTTTTACCGGGTCATGAAAGCGCTTTGAAAGAGAAGAGGAGTTGTCATGTCCGTGACCATCTATGATGTCGCCACCAAAGCGGGGGTTTCCATCTCGACGGTTTCCCGCGTCCTGAATAAAAATCCCAACGTCCTCGAAGAAACCCGCCAACGCGTCCTGAAAGTCATCGCCGAACTGGAATTCCAACCGAGCTCCATCGCCCGGGGACTCGTGGGAAACCACACCAATCTGATCCAGGTCCTCTTCTCCTGGCAGAACCGCCAATTCGACTTCAAGAACAACTGGTATGTCAGCCTTCTCAACGGGTTCAACTCGGCCATCCAAAAGAACGGGTACGGACTAATGGTCAATACGGTCGCCGGAGTTTACGATCCTGAAGAGGTTTATGCCACGGTGTTCCGTAACTCCTCGGACGGCATCCTGGTGGTCTCGCCTTATTTGCAGGATAAAGAAATAATCCGCATGAACCAGAACGCTGTGCCGATGGTGCTGGTGGGACACCGTATTCAGGGTTCCGAGATCGATTATGTGGATAGCGACAACGAGGGGGCGGCGTCCGAGGTGGTCGAGCATCTGGTGGGATTGGGTCATAAAAAGATCGCTTTCATCTCGGGACCGATGAAAGGGTCCAGCAACTCCTCGGACCGGCTCCAGGGTTATCAGAATGCCATGAAAAAAAACGGTCTGCCGGTGCAAGTGGAATACATCATCGAGGGGGATTTCACCGAGGCCAACGGAGCGCTGGCGACCGAGAAACTCCTGGCCTTGAAGACCCGGCCCACCGCGATCTTTTGCTGCGACGACTTAATGGCGATGGGTGCATGGAACACCATCGAACGAAAAGGACTCAAAGTAGGAAAAGATATCTCGCTGGTCGGCTTCGACGATATCGTTGAGGCGTCGAAAGCGCCTTACTCCCTTACGACAGTGCGCCAAGACCTGATCAACATGAGCACACAGTCCACGCTTTTACTGTTGGAAAAGATCAAGAATCACGACAAGTGGAAGTCGCGGCATGTTTTATTGCCGACCCAATTGATCGTCCGGAATTCCACGGGGAAGGTTTGATCCTTATCGAGAGTGGCCGGCCATTCGCGACCTGACCAGGACAACCCTCGGGATTTCGTTTAAATGATGGGTTAGAAAGGGCCAGACCCTTCTTTTCCACCTGGTTGTTTGCAAAGTTGCGGGAGTCCAGAGCGGCTGATACAATGCCTCCGCTTTACCCCTACTTATGTTCTTCGAGGATGGCACATGCGGTACGTCTTATACATCATCATCGCGCTCGGCTTGGGTTACTTGGTTATGTCCGGTTTGGGTCTGACCCACGCCAAAAAACATACCGAGAAAAAGGCCGAGGTGTTGGACGATTTTGAGGACGCGGATCATGATCTGGATTGGTCCACCGAAGGTTACGCCAAGCTCGAGTCGGCCAAAGAAAACCAAACCCACGGAAAGCGGAGCGCTAAGATCACTTTCCTGATCCCGGCCCAATTTCGCGTCATGCCGACCGCCACTCCGGTTGCCGCTCCCGCGGCCGCTGGGACCACCCTCGCCGCCGGAACCACGAATCCTCCATCTGTGACTACGCCCGTTACCACGCCCACTTGGCAGCCCAAGATCACGCTGGATACCCGTTCAGTCACTCAATTGAAAGTCTTTGACTGGCAGGAATACAAAAGTCTCAAACTGGACGTATTCAATCCTCAAGACCGGCCCCTGACGTACCATGTTCAGATCACCGACTCGAAAACCTACCGTTATGACACCAACGGCCCGATGATCGCTAAAAAAGTGACCAATATCGCCATTCCGATCGATGATCTCGCCGCGGCCCGCATGGACCTGTCCAATATCGCTTCCATCCATTTTTGGGTAGAGCCTGTCGGCGCGGCCCAACCCGTGTCGGTTTATTTGGATTACTTGAGGTTGGAAGCGGGCTTGGCGGAAGTGAAAAAGAAGTAATCGATATTGTTGTTCCTCGCGGAAGCGGGTTGCCCCTCCTCCCAAAATCGTTAAAATAAGAAACGAAACAATGAACCGGCTGCCTTGACCCCGGGCTCTACCCGGAGAATGGCAGCCGGTTTTTTTTCAAGCCCGATAGATCAGGGCCAACTTTTTTCTTGGGACGGGTATGAAAACCAAAGTCATCAAACCCGTTCGATTCGGGGATCAAGTCGAGATCGAGATCGCCTCCATGGCGTTCGGCGGGGACGCCGTCGGGCGCTATCAGGATTTCACCGTTTTCGTCGCGGGAGCCCTGCCGGGCGAGAGGGTCCTGGTCCGGATCAATATCGTCAAAGATAACTACGCCGCAGGGGAAGTCCTGTCCGTGTTGCGTCCATCGCCGAACCGCGTGAATCCCGTCTGCTCCATTTTCGAGGAATGCGGCGGCTGTCAATGGCAGCACTTCAGCTACCCGGGACAGCTTCAAACGAAATCCCAATTCGTGAAGGACGCTTTCCAGCGCATCGGGAAGTTGAGCGACACCACGGTCCAACCCTGTCTGCCCTCGCCCAATCCTTACGCTTACCGCAACAAGGCCATGCCGGTGCTGTCCATGAGGGACGGACGATTCATCTCCGGCATTTACGAGCCGCGTTCCCACCAACTGGTCCCTTACAACACCTGTCCCATCCAGGGCGACCCGATCAACGGTTTGATCCAGAAAGTCCTGGCCAAGATCGACCTTTCCGGGTTGACGCCTTATCAGGAAAAAAAGCACACCGGTTTTTTGAGACACCTGGCCTTGCGTTACGGCACCAAAACCGGGGAATTGCTCCTGGCGTTCGTGACCCGGACCGAGGTGCCGGATCAGCAGTTGAAAAAACCGACCCACTTGCCGGAGGAGATCCATGAGATCCTGCCGAGGATCGCGGGGGAGTTGATGAGCGAGGTGCCGGGCTTGGTCGGAGTACTTCAAAACATCAACCCTTCCCGCACGAACATTGTTTTCGGGTCCCATACCAAAGTCCTCGCCGGAAGGGACCATTATTTCGAGATACTCGACGGTTTGAAACTCAAAGTCTCCCTTCATTCCTTTCTTCAAGTGAACACAGGGCAGGCGGACAACCTTCATACGGTGGTGCGGGAAGCCCTGGGCGATCCGCTGCATAAGAAAAAATGGGGAACGGTACTGGACCTTTACAGCGGCATCGGCACTCTGGCCCTGGCGGTCGCCGAAAAAACGGATTATGTGCTGGGCATCGAAGAGATCGCTCCCGCGGTGGAAGACGCCAGGGCGAACGTCTTGGCAAACCACCGCAAGAACATCGACTTCGTCCAGGGCGACGTGCCTGAGATCCTTTTGAACCTGAGGACACAGGGGCTGTCGCAAGTCGACGCGATCATCCTGGATCCTCCCCGAAAGGGCGTCAGCCCCGAAGTCTTGGCCCGCGTCGCGGTCCTGCATCCCGAAAGGCTGGTCTATGTTTCCTGCGATCCCGCCACGCTGGCCCGCGACCTGGCGCTGCTGACCAAGCACGGCTATATCGTGGACTGGGCCCAGCCTTTGGACATGTTCCCGCAAACCTACCACGTGGAAACGGTCGTGCGGCTCACCCGCGACACGCCTTTATCGACCGATGTAGCCTCCATCCTCCGCGCGGAGGAACCGCCGCCTTTCCGCCTATCGCCGAACTTGAACGAGGCGAAACGCGTTCCTCGACCAGATGAGACTTTACCTTCTGGCGAAGCGCTGGCCGATGGTTTTAAGGCTTTAGGGGGATCTTTGGTGGTGATCGCCTTTAGCTTGTGGAAATTGACGAGAGAGATCTCCCGCGACGCGTTCCAGTGGACGATGAAGGCGGGAAAGAATTTATCGATCGCGGTCAGGATAAAATTCGGGGTCTTGAAAAGAAGGGTCGAGCTCTATTCACGGCGGGAACCAAGAGAGCGGGCTCTTCCTTCCCAGACCATTCCCGAACGCGAAGAATTCCTCAAACCCCGGCTTGATGCGGTTCTCCGCTGGACTGCCTCTGTTGAGGCGAGATCAAAGAAGTTCATCGCGGTCATCATGCATCGGGCCTCGCGTATCCAATTCCATCGATTGAAAGATGTTCTTCCCAAAGTTCCTCGTCCAGAGATCCCTCGTCTAAAAATGCCCGAGGTCAAGATTCCCGCTTTGCGTTGGACTGCTCCCGTCCTCTCTTTTCGCGCCCGTAAAACGCTTCGCTGGGTATTGACCGCCGCGCTCCTGATCGGCGGTAGTTATATCGCCAAGGCCACGCTGGGCCCTTATTTGAACAGACCCACGGCGGTGACCGCGGCGACGACCCAATTGATGCCGGAGGTGATCGCTGTGATGCCTCGCGGCGGATTCCTGCGTTATGAGATGGTGCCCTTTGAGATCAAGATCAGTCCCCAGGAAAAAGTGGATTTTTCCTCGATCCAGGCGGCGGTGGAAGTTCATTATCACGGCGACCCGGTTTCGATGACGGGTGGACGGACAAAGCTCGTCTTAAAGAAGGACGGGGAAGGCCGGCGGCTTTTCGGCAATTGGCCCATTCCTTACAACCCTAAACCGGGCACCTATCTCGCGGAGGTGACGGTGACCGCTCCCTCGTGGGCAAATCCGAAGAGCTTCCATTCCGCGTTCACCATCGGGCCCCTCAAGCCAGGAGGTCTTTATTCCGGCTACGCGGCGCTCACCCTGGAGGGGGGTAAACAGCTCATCAATGGGGCTGTCCCCGCCTTGGATGGAAGCGACTCCAGCCGTCCTAAGAACGCGATCGACTGGGCGAGATTCATGGGCGCCAACATGTTTTGTTTCCTGATGGGACAGACCTCCATTTGGGATCATTTCAATCCGAAAGATTTTCCGTTCAACCCCGGGGACCGCGAGGTGGCCCGCAAGTACGCCAAGGCGGCGCATGACGCGGATATGAAGTTCGCGGCTTATATGACCACTTTCAAGGTGGTGGGCGACGCATGGGATCAAGCCCCTTATCAATTCTCACTAGGGTATGACTCCGAGAATGATCAAGTGGTACAGACCCGGTTCATTTCCCTCAATGACCCTAAGCGCCGTCAGGATGTGATCGATTTCCTTCGATCGCTGGATAAAGACCCGTTGATCGATACGGTGGGACTGGATTACGTGAGGACCGGTCTGGCGGGTTATGAGATGGTGGACGAGTTCATGCGGGACTTGAATGTGCCCGCCCCGGAGGATTACGGCGCCATGACCAAGGAGCAGCGCAGTCTTTGGCTGGCCAGGACCGTTCAACGGGATAAAGACCACGAGGTAGTGGCGTTGTTCGAGTGGTGGAGGGCGCATAAGGTGGCGCTGGTCTTGAAGAGCATTTTGGATGAGGCGAAGATGAGCAAGCCGGTCTTTACTTTCACGCTCGGTTGGCAGCAGGGCCATCAACACGGACAAGACCCCGCGATGTTCGTGGACGCGGGTGTGAGCTACAACCACGTCATGCTGTACGAGGCGAACCGGGATATTTTGCAGTTCATGAAGAAGCAATGGACGGGTTATTTATCGAGGAGCAACGGCATGTACGCCATGGGGGAGATGGTCGACTTCAATTGGGTCCAAAAGTCGATCGATCCGCCGGGACCGGAAGAGCTTTATAACCGCGAAGTGGAGACTTTTCATAACTGGTTCCCGGAGAACGCGGACCTGGGAATGTTCTGGCATGATCTTTACCGGATGATCTACGGTATCCGCGGGCCTTACAGCACGATGGAATGGGTGGTAGCGGGAGGTAAAGCTTTCAGCGTCCTTCGATCCGCGGAAGGGAACTCTCCCATCCAGGTGAGCCTGACGGTTCCAAGGGAAATCCAGGCCGGCACCGCCGTGCCGATCCGCGTGGAAGTTGAAAATCACTCCACTCAGGACGTAAAGGGCTTGGTCCTTCATCAACTGGACACGTCCAAGAATTTTTTCTCGGATCTGGCCGCGGTAGGGCCCTTTGACCTGCCCGCGGGACACACCATGCGCTTCAAAGGTCTTTTTGTGACGATCCCCAAGGAAGATCATCCCGAACGGGATAACCGCTACATGACGGCCGTGATGGTGGAACAGAAAGATCAGCCCTTGAGAGTTTTTGATTTTTCCTATACCAAACGATTGGGAGCGAAGCCCGCGCGCAACAGCGGGGATCAGGGCAATGAAGCGACCGAACATCCCGAAGGGACTCAGGATTCGGACGCCCTTGGCGGGCCTCAAAGCCCGCAAAAGTCCGATCCTCCTGGCCATGAAAAAAAAGGGAAGGTTCCCGCGGGCGATCTGGAACTGGAAAATCCAACTTTGACGCCGGAGGCCGGGAATGACGCGACTCCGGACCCCGAGGGGACTTCCGAAACCGTTTCGCCCTGACCCGCCCGTTCTTTTCGAAAATCCGCTGGGTTCGATCACGGACCGAAAATCATTCACCGAGGGCCTTCGAAAGGTCCGCGGCCTCGCTTTCTTGAAACACGGCTTTTTCTTGCTTTTGCCCCTGTTTACAAAGAAAACCTCGTTTATTCCCACATGAAAAATTTCAAAAAGCACTTATCCACAGCCGGATCGGCGGGCAAAAAAAAGTACCTGATTTTTAAAGCTTTTTAGTAAAATACCAAGGCTTTGTCTCCGGAATCGCTGGGAAAGGGACGATATGGCCTCGTTGAGAGCATCAACTCTCGTATTGATCACCGTCTTGGGCCTCACCCTGCTCGCTGGCTGCGGAGTTGTTTTCATTAATAAAGGTTCCAAGAACAACGCCTACGCGGAATATATCCGGGACCCCAAGGTCGCCACGAAGCAAAGCCTCCCTTCCGACAACCTGAAAATCTCAAGTTTTAACGATGGAAGCAAATTCATGAATGCCCTTCTTTATGGCGCGGGACTCGGTTTTTGGACGGTCATCGCCACGGAAGGCAATGTCGCGAATAATGTTTTTATCGGTCCCGGAGGAGTGGAGGGTTCCGCCTCGAAGGCGGCTCATGTAACGGGATATCTGGCGGATAAAGGCGACGCGTCCTATCCCACCCTGTCCCTGGAAGGTCATTTTCGGAGGAGCGGCTATTATTACGACCTCTCACCGTTCAAAGGGGTCCGATTTTATTACAAGTCGAACGATAAAGCGGGCCGGCGCAAGTTCGAATTCGGCATCGCCTCCACCGTTCCTAGCGCGGACGGAGGGGTTTGTGTGGATCAATGCAATAACCATTTCGGGATCACCTTATCGCCTTCGGCCGATTGGTCCCTCAAAAGTTACGCGTTTTCGGACCTGGTCCGGGAAGATGGATGGGGCGCTACCTTGGAATCCGCGGATTTCGCCGACCACTTGAGAGAGGTGGTTTATATCAAGTGGGAAAGCGGCACAAGCAACATCGCGGGCACGTATTTGATCGACTATTGGGTGGATAAGGTCGAGTTTTATTAAGTTTTTTAAAATCTCAGTCCGAGGTTTCTTTTGATCTCAAAGTTAAAATTTTTTATTTCCCTGATGGGCCTCTTTTTCTTTTTTTTCACCGCCATTTCCGGCGTTGGGGCCCACCCGATGGCCAACCTGGGCCCTGAAGACTCCCTTTATCAACGGGTCAAGAAATTAGGGGATTATGGCTTGCTGGACCCGCAAGACAAGGCGGTTTTGGATTCGGGCCAATATGTGACGAGAATGGAGCTGGCTTTTTACACTCAAAAGGCCAAGGCCCGCATCGAGGCTCCCGAATTAGGCACGCCTGTTCCGACCTCGACCCCGGTACCATCTCCGACGGCCACGCCCATCGTCACATCGACGCCGACTTCCACCGCGACTCCCAGCATCGATCCGGCTTTGCGTAAGATGATCGATGATCTTTTGAAAGAGCTGCACGCCGATTCGGCGGCCCTTAAAAACACATGGGCTTCCGAGGATGCCAGGTTGAAGGACAGGCAGAAAGAGATCGACAAGCTCGCCGTCATTCAAGAAGACCTCAACGCGCAATTCAAGAGAATGAATAATAAAGTCCTCGAGCCCACGATCAACAGCTCGTCTTCATTCCATTTTGAAACGATCGATCTTAATGGGCCGAGATTGGCCGCTGGACCTGTTACTTTCACCGCGGCTCAGAATGTGATGAGATCAGGCATGGGAACAGACATTACGATCACCACCATTTTGAATGGTGTCGGAACTTTCAGTATGGGTTTGAACGGTGGAATGGAGTTCGGCGGGGCTTACACGGTCGGTGCTGCCGGTACCGATTTTGATTTCCAATTGGAAGGGCCTTTGGGTTCTTGGATAGGGCACGTCATGGAGGAGGGCTATCCTGCCGCTATGTCCTTGGGCGACTTTACCCGCGGTCTCGCGACCGCGGGCGAGCTGCGGTACAAGAATCCTTTCAACATCGTTCATTACACGTCTGACAAAGACGGGAAACTTTGGTTCGATTACATGACCAATCTTGACCCTGTCCCGGTCGATCTTTCGAGCGGGTTCACGGTCTCATCGACGGACAATCAATTCAGCGGTATTTATGGCGTGGGCAACGACCTGCCTTTGCTCGGCGGTGACGGGCGCATCACGCTGATGGCGGGCAGACCTTCGGGTTTAGCTAACATTTGGGAAGAAGGGGCGAAGTTCGACGTAACGCTTGTTCCTGGTTTTCGGATGGAATTCAGTACCTATTGGGAAAATAACAATTCCGAGAAAGCCTTTGCCGCGCCGGAGCTTGACCTTAAAAGCCACCAGATCCTTTTCAATTATTTCTTGGATCCTTTGCAGATCACGGTCGAGGCGGGACTTTCCAGTTTGTATACGGGTATTCACGACATGGGGCCTCGATATCCGGTGGGACTCCCCACTCTGGACGCTTTGGAAGGGCCCGCCGGCCAGGTCCACGTCACTTTTTATCCTTTGGATTTTTATTACGAGGGGATCAGCGAGAGTTTCTCGAATTTCAACAGCAAAGTGCTGATGGGCGGTCTCCATTTGGATCAATACGGTATACCGGTCGGCTATAGCGCGGGAATGGATTTTTACGGGTATCTGGGAGAAGTCAGCACGATGATCAACGACCGCTCCGGATGGCGAGCTAGTTTTGGTTGGAAAGGACGCCAGGAAAGATGGCTCAAAAATCTACCGTCGTTCTTGGATGATTTTCTCCTCTCCGCCGATCTGGCCCAGAAAAAGGAGTATGTTGCCGAATATAACAGTGTTGGGTACAACGTCGTCGAAGTGCTTCCTTTGATCAGCGTTTATTACCCCGATGATTCAAGCTTGTGGGACGATAATTTCTGGGGCGGATATGGCACCGGCGCGAACGCGGTCCGTTCCAATTACATGCAAAACACCGAGGCGATCCGAGGCGATGAGCTGCCCGGCACCACTATTGGCGACACGGTCCGCGCCATGTACCGGTTCACCTCTGAAAGGATCCCCATGATCCTGCCGGCGGACTCTAATTACGCGCCCCTGGCTCCGGGAAGCACGCCCGCGTCCCATGTCACGTTAGGCGGCAGTGTCAATAATTTTTATGTTCTTCCGAATTTGAAATCCTATAACTACTTGACCCTGACGGCCAAGGTCATGTTCGATAGGATCTTAGGATGGAAAACGCCTCTCTATGGCGCCGTTTTCTTCACGGACAATTACGTGGCCGCCAATGGGGCGTCGCCCGCGACCTTTACCACCAGCGTCACCAATCCGAATCCTCAGCAGTTCCTTCCGGCCAACGGCGCGAAACTATTCGACCAAACGGTTTACAATTTCGCCGCTATGTATCAGATATTTCCTAAAGTCGATTTGATGGCGAATTATGGTTGGGAAACATGGACCTCTTTATATAGTTACCCCCTGGTGGATCGCCGGAGGGATTCTTACGGCGCGGGCCTTTCTTACGACTTTCCCTGGGGCGGCGGCCGATGGGATATCCGGGTCATGCACTACACCTTCACCGACACCTATGTGCCGCTTAATAACTTTCAAACGAATCAAGTCTATTCTGATTTAAAGATCTCGTTTTAAGGATTGAGGATTTTGAGAATGACCTTTCGATTTTTAAAAACTTTGTTTTGGGTCGCACTTGCCGCCGCCGCGACGCCGGTTTTCGCGCGTCACGGCACCCTTTTATCCGTGGATCGAGACCCTTCCATCAATGTTAACCTAAGCGATTTGATCGCTTCTGGTTGGGTCAAAGACCCGGGGAAAGCCGTGGATCAACTCACCAATCTTGAGGTGGCGCAATTGACCGGACAGGCCGCCGCTGGATTGCCCCTTCCCGGGTTGGAGGAGATCCCCACCCTGACGGCGCCCCCCATGCTGCCTGAGGCGCCCCAAACGCTTCCGCCTGCTTCTCCATTGGACCTCGTGCCTCAACCTTCCGCGCCGGGTCTGCCTTTGAGCACGGAAGAGCTTTTGCCGTCTTCCGCGAGCCCGGCGACCATCGCTTCAGGCAAAAGCGTTAAAGAATTGGCCCGGGAATATCACGACGAACTTACCGCGATGGGGATCAACACTGCAAAGATCGAGGACCGCATCAACCAACTGGAACATAACAATCAAACCTTGACGGAGCTTCAACGCGCATACTTGGCAAGGGTCGGGATCAAGTTTTCGGCCTTTTCACGAGGTTATTTCAATGAATACCGTGGCTTTGGCGCTAATCATCAATATGGTCCGGCGGTTTATAACGCCCTTCTTCAAACCGACATGAGCTTCAAAAGTGTTCCTGTGCCATATTTCTTGTTCGACTTGCACATGCGCGTTCAACGCACCATCGGTTTTCCCTACGCGGACCCTTTAGGACCTAGCCACGAAACACTCGAGACCCGGTGGATCTCGTTGACGAATTTTAACGCCTATGTGGAGGCGACTCTTGGCGACTTCCTCCGGAGTTACACTCCCTTGACCCTTTGGAATTCAGAAATACCGGTTTACACACTTATTGAACCGACGGGTTTTCATCGCAGCCGTAGGGACGCTGAGAAACTGGCCTCCATGCAATATGGGCCGGATTGGCGGTTGAGGGGCGCGCAGCTTTTCACTCATCCGACGTTCGAGAAAGGGTTTTTCTTGAGCAGTTTGCAAGGTCAAGTTATGTTCGGGCCCCTGACTACGTCGGATTTCGCACATTTTGGGAGCTTTTACGCTGGCAGCCAAGGGGCTCTTCGTTTCTTCGAGGATAACCTAGAACTTAAGGCGTCGGGATTGACCCTTTGGGATGATCCCGACACAGTCAGTGTCGCGCCTATTTATCCCCCCAGGTCTTATCAGATCGGAAGCGGGTCCGGCCGATTGAAGATCGCTTTTACGGACAATGTTTTCATCGCCGGCGCTGCGGAGTTCGCGGATAGTAATTACCAGGACAATCTTAATAGTCCATCGGGTACGAGCGCGAGCACCGCTTTCAACGATACGGCTTTTAGCGGTGAAGGAGAGATCGGCGTTTTGGGGGTCGGCTTAAAGGTGAAATATATCAACAACGGGCCTTACTTTTACTCGCCGGGCGCCCAGACGAACCGTTGGACTCCCGCTCTAGGCGCGACAGGGTATTTTCAGACCGATCATCTTGGTATGGATGAAGGTCTTATCGGGATGTTGGACAACTTTCCGTTCCAGGGGAACGGCGGAGTGGGCCGGCCTTATTTCGCGCCTTATGACCGCATGTCCGAAAATATCTTTCCATACGGCGCCGCGACTCCCAATCGCGAGGGATATGTCGGCAGTGTGACCGCGGAGATCGGTAACCATGGGTTTTTTAAACCGCAATTCTCAATGATGTCGCAGATGAAGGAGATCCAACCCAACTATGTCATCAACGCCTCGAATACCAAGGCGTTACCGGTGGACAGCACGAGCGGCACGACGGTGGCGCGTGTTTTTGGGGGTTATGAGGGGGCGCTTACGGTGGATCTCGCGAAGGCCTTCGATCTGGGCGAGCACACCTATCGAGTCCAATTCGATTACAAAAATCAAACCACCGATCTGGGGTTGGGGGTCAGTCCCTATACGGTCAATACCTTGATCGGAGCGGTGGACTTTAATATTCCTTTTGAGAGCTTTGATACGGTCGTTCTCTCGGCCGCCTATGAGCAGATCAAATCCACCGGTAGCGAATATGTCTTGGTGGGCCAGGGAAATCCGGACGGCTTAGCTTCTTATGACTTTTTCTTGAATAACACGAATCTCGGCGCTTATGGCTATCAAACTTTGAACATCACAAAGACTTCCTGGACCTTCGGGTTCATGTATGCCATCAACAAAAATGTGCAATTCCATGGGGATTATTTTTTGAATCAGTACATTTGGACCGATTTCCCCAATTATAGCCGCTGGGAAAATATATGGAGACTCAGCTATGACGCTAATTTCTAAAGATCTAACCAGGATCATTTTGGGTTTTTTCCTCGCGACAGGCTGCGTTTTCGCGTCCACCGATAGTGACCTGTTCAAGGCTGTTCCATCGGGCGACGCCACTTATGACAAGCTCGAACAGTTGGAAAAGGCTGGTTTTCTGCCGGCGGATTCTTCCAAAAAAGTTCTGACCCGCTATGAGGTCGCTGAACTGATCTGGAAAGCCCAGAAAAACTATCACGAGATCGTGGTCGCCGCCGCCGGTGATATGGCGATGCCGCCGGCCGCGCCTTCGGAAAGCAGCAATTACACGTCCGCCCCTACTACTACAGGCAATATGGCCTTACCGCCGGCCGCGCCTTCCGGCGGCGATTACTCGATCCTCCTGCCGCCTTCCGATGTGGAAATGAGCGACAAGACCGCGGCTTCCGTCGAGGCCTTGCCCGCAGCTCCAAAGCCCAACCCTGTGCCTGATTACAACCTGCACCCCGAACTCTTGAAGACGGCTGAAGATGATTTGAAATCGCTGGATGAAACGTATGAGTTGGAACTTCAAGTGATCCAGCAGGATAAAAATATAGTGCTCGATGATCTCGCTAAAGCGGAATCCACTCAATATGACCTTTGGCGCCAGGTGAAAAACCTGAAAGAGTCGCCGCATCTTTCCATTCATGGCGCGGGCCGTATGTTCGGTATTTCCCAGCGGTATTTTGGTTCTTATACCGGCAACCCCTTCCAGCTTTACATCGACAAAGATTTTCAACCGACCCGTCGGAGCATATCGGGTTATGTCGACCTGAAAGCGGAAATGGCCATCTCGAAACAGATCCAATGGGAAGTGATGTGGCGCTTTACGACCGCGAATATGCCCTCGGCCCAACCGTCACTGGATAGCTCAACTCCTTTAGATGGTTATTTTTTCCGGAGACTCTCAGTTGATTTTAGCCCTGATTTCATGAGCGCCACTTTTGGCGATTTTTATGAGGCCTATACTCCCCTGACCCTGTGGAACCGGAATAATTTGGATATTTTTTACAAACCCGAGCCGGTCCAGCGATGGGATGATACCCGTAAGTACGATAATTATTACAATAACGAACCCTATTTGCCGCTCCGCGGGGTCCGTGTTGGGACGGCTTTGGGTTGGCCCGATTCGGAAGTGATCGACCGATTCCAATTCTCGGCTTTTGTCCATCTGCTTAACTTGGTTACCGGCACTCAGGTCAAAGGAACCGCCTCGGTCATTGGCGCGTCCACCGCGTCCCCTGCGTTCACCGAATTCCTGGCGGGAGGACAAGCTGAGGTAAAAACCAAAAAATTATGGACAGACGATATTTCATGGCAGATGGCGGTCGATGGCTATGCGATCGTTTTGGATAAGGTTCCCGATGTGCCCGCGGGCAACACGGGTTACGATCCCGTCACTGTTACAACCTGGTTGAATCAATATCGGATCATCAGCGTGAGCCCTGAACTGAAGGCTGGGTTTAACGGCGACGTTTATTCAGGGGTCCGTTATGAAGCGGCCGTCGCCTCCTATCAAGCGGATAAGTTCAATTCGGGACGGACCACGATCGATTTCGCCTCGATGATCAGGCCCTTCTTTAATTTTGAGGAGTCCAAAATTTCTTTCAATATCCTTACGGTGTATCCTTATTATTATTCGCCGATGGCCCAGCTTCGGCAGGATTATCCAGGCAGCCACACCTCTTATGCGTCGGGGCCGGACCTCTTTACGAACCCGCTCAATGACCAATTTTTGTTGTTGGCCAGCGTCAGGCGCGCCGAGCGTCTCTACGGTTATTACGACAGGACCCAGGACAACGTTTTTCCCTATGGGCTGGCGACCCCCAACCGCCAGGGTTTTGGATTGGATGTTGATATCAAGTCGGTGCCGGATAAGGCCTTGAAAGTGGGGGTTTCGGCCTACATATTGAGTGAAATATCGGGTAATCTTGTCTTGAACGCCTTGGGCACGGGATTCACGGGTGTGGACGCGACGCCGAGCGGGGTCATCCCCATTCGAAACTTCATCTACGTCAATGTGGGGCCCTCTTATGACTTTGGCTCCCTACTGGGGTTCACGACGCCGTTGGAATTGGGGTTCAATTTCCGCGACGAGCAGACTTCCAGCCAGGTCGGGACTTTGACCAGCAGTTGGATAATGGGTGGCGCGAGAGTCGGGATCTTTCCCTGGTGGGAAGTGACGGCCGCGGCGGGAAGCAGGACTATGAGCGGTACTGAGATGGGGATCAATGGCTCCGTTTTGGGGCGCTACAGCTATATATACAATAACGAGGATCTGGGACATTACTCGGCTTTTACCGTGAATGGAAGCATTCAAAACTGGCTGCTTTCAACCATGTTCAGATTGGATGATCATTCGAAGTTGAATTTTGATTACAGCATGACGATGGGAAATAACGCGCCGAATTATGGGTCGATCTTGGGCTCCGCGGCTTCCTTACCGGCGGTATTGAACAACGAATATATGGAGATGACTTATGAGATCAAATTTTAAAGTTCTCGGATTTTTAACGATAGCCGCCGGGCTTATTTGGGCGGGATGCCAAACCAATGTTCCTAGCCAGCCGGTTGTCGTGCCCGCCGGGGACAAAAATTTGGTCGTTACGATCACCAGTAATAGCGCCAAGATCAATCCAAACCTTTATGTCGATCCAAGCCAAGGGCAAACGCTGGGGGCGTTACCGTTGCAACCCCTCTCCCTCTCTTACGCTGCGCTAGTTACCATTACGAATCCGCCAGTGACGCTTGGTTTTTGGCAAGGAGCTCCCATAACTTGTTCAGGGGTTCCTTGTACAGTGCCAGTCGCTCATTCCGCGATAACCGAAGTGGCGACCGGAATGCCCCAAAATCCTTACGCGGTCCAAGTCACGGGTTTTATGAATGATCCTGAAGATCTCAATGATCCGCCAGGACCGGGACAATATGATTCGATCGGCATTACCATTTGGCCCGGTTATAAGGGCAGTGGTTTTTTCGTAACGGATCAAGGCGGAAAGGGGTATTACGATCTATCCCCTTTCCAGGGGATCCAATTTTATTTCAGGGTTTCTTCAGCAGACACTTCCAGCAATCGAGGCTTCAGTCTTGCCACGGCGCAGAATATCGTGTCGATAACGATCGCCAGCTATGTCGGCGCTTATGGCGGATTGTGCGGCGATCCTTCTAGACCCGATCTAACGGGCTGTTATGACACTTGGAACCTTGACCTTACCACCGTTCCAAGGGATCAGTGGGTTTTCGTGCAAAAAAACTGGCCGGACTTTCACACGGGTGGTTATGGTTCACCTCCGATCCCGCCTTCTTTTTCGGGTGATAATCTTCAGCAGTTCCAGACGATGTCGTTCGGATCGAGCAATGGCGCCGCCGCGGGACCGGTGTCGGTCAACTTTTCGTTTACCGGTTTAAAATTCTTTTAACTCATGATGGAAAGCGGGAGAATAAAATGAAAAAATCGATCTTGTTGTTGAGCTTTCTGGCGATGATGGCTGGCGCTTTATTTTTAACGATCAGCTCCGTTTTAACGGGTTGTCAAGCGCAGGCCCCGCTGGCCCCTGTTTACGTCAACACTCCAACAGTCACGCGCACGCCTACAAAAACGTTCACGCCCACCAAAACGCCTACTTGTAACGCCGCTTTAACCCCGGGTTGCGTGAATCAACAGACGCCTACCAAGACGCCGACAAGAACACCCACGGCAACCATTACTCCACAAGACAATTGAGGCTTTTCTAACGCCCGGGGGGTCTCCTGGTCTTTCCTTGTCGGTGATACTGATCGTTATATGGAGATGACTATGAAGCCGAGTTTTAAGGTTCTTGGGTTTTGTCTCATCGCGGCGGCGCTCATCTGGGAAGGGTGCCAAACCAATACGCCCGGCCAGCCAGTCTTTTTACCCCCGATCGATAAAAATTTGGTCGTTGTGATCACCAATAATTCGGCCAAGATCAATCCAAATCTTTATGTCGACTCGGGTCTAGGTCAATCCTTGGGCGCTCCATTGGCTCCGCTCGCGCTCAGTTTCGCGGCATCCGTGACGATCACCAGCCCGCCGGTGACGCTTGGTTTTTGGCAGGGAGTTCCCATCACTTGTTCCGGGAATCCTTGCGTGGTGGCTGCGACGCGTTCCGTTTATACGGAGGTGGTGACAGGAATGCCGCAAAATCCTTACGCGGTCCAGGTCACTGGTTTCATGAACGATCCGGAAGATGTCAATGACCCTCCGGGACCCGGACAATATGATTCGGTTGGTATCACCATTTGGCCCGCGCAAAAAGGGATCGGTTTCTTTGTGACGGATGAAGCTCAAAAGGGATATTACGATCTATCGCCATTCCAAGGGATCCAATTTTATTTCAGGGTTGCCTCGGGCGACAGCACTAACAATCGAGCGTTCAGTCTGGCGACGGCGCAGAACATTCCATCCCCAACTATTGCCACCTGGATCCCGCCTTATGGCGGGTTGTGCGGCGATCCTTCTCGGCCTGATCTAACGAGTTGTTATGACACGTGGAATATCGACCTTTCTACCGTCGTAAAAGACCAATGGGTGTTAGTGCGAAAAAGCTGGTCGGACTTTCATATGGGCGGATATGGTTCGGCGCCGATCCCGCCGTCCTTGTCAGGCGATAATCTCAAACAGTTCCAAACGATGAGTTTTGGGTCCAGCAACGGCGCGGCCGCGGGACCGGTGTCGGTGAATTTTTCGTTTACGGGTTTGAGGTTTTTTTAACTTACGATGAAAAGTCGAAGGTTTTGCTAGGAACTCCGCTGTGATCCGGCATCCATCCTGAAGCGTGGTAACCCCGAATAAGCCCGCTTTCAAAATCACTCCCGCTGACCGTGAATCTCCTCAGAAACTGGTTTTTACTAGGCTTTTTCTTGGACTTTTAAAGCGTCTTGCTATACTGACGCCCCAAATCTTTATGGAGTCTTAACCTTGTCGCTCGAACACATCCGCCATTTCTGCATCATCGCCCACA
>CAYXYA010000003.1:0-22807 GCA_964469185.1 uncultured bacterium
CATCTCCCCAAAAGACTCTCATAGGGAAGACCCCCTATGTACCCTTCAAAACCACGGCCAAAGGTCGAGGGTTTTCATAAAATCAATTCTTAATGGGTTGACCTGCCAACGGTTTGGTTTTCAAAGTCTCTTCCAATTGGTCAAGCGCTTCTTGCGCCGTCAGTTTTCCCACCCATATCCTTTCCTCGGTCGGGATGACCGAACCTTGATAGACCTCGAACCAAATTGGCGTGAAGGGCTGATACACTTCGTAGTCCATCGCTTTTAAAAGCATCTTCCGGTTCGCGGGTTTCCCGCCATCCAGGTAAGCCGGGGATTCCGCCACACTTTTCAAAGCCGGCTGTAATAGACCGGCCGCGGCCATCTTCGCCGTGCCTTCCGGGCCGGAAATGTATTTGATGAACTCCCAGGCCATTTTTTTATTCTTAGAGGTTTTCAATAGCCCGTAACCCGAACCGCCTCCCGCGAAACCGCGCCCACCTTTGGGCCCTTTCGGGACCATGGCCACATCCCAATCGAAATCCTTGATCTCCCTGAATTGAGGGACCTTCCAACCACCGGACAAGAACATCGCGGCGGAACCGTTCGCGAACAGATCGGAGGTCCCCAATCCGCCGAGGGCGGTCAAATTGGAAGGGCCCGGCATGACCTTATGCTTGAGGACTAGGTCCGCACGGTACTGGACCGCGTCCACGAAAGCCGGGGTATTGAAAGTGTACTGGGTCGGTTTCTCGATGTTATCCACCCAACGGCCTCCGTTGGAATAGACCCAGGGCTCGATCATGGGCCAATCCTCGGTGTAACCCCAACGGACCGTCCTTCCTTCCGCTTCCTTTTTTGTCAGGGCTTTCGCGTCGGTCAAGAACTCGTCCCAATCCCAGTCATCGGTCGGATAAGAGATCTTGGCCTCATCGAAGGCTTTCTTATTGTAAAAAACCATACAAATGGGTGAAACATCCCTCGGCATGACGTAAAGATGGCCGTCGATGGTGAACCGCCGCAGGATGGAAGGATAAAAGTCCGTCAGGGAGTAGTTGTCGGCCTTCGCGTAGTCGTCCAAAGGTTCCAAGATACCGCGCGGATAAATGTCGGCGAAATTGTCGGTAGAGACGTAGATGATGTCCGGCGCGATGTCCGCCGCGATCTGGGTGAAGAGCTTCGTATTGTAGTTATGCCACTCCACACGCTGAACGACGACCTTCGTTTCAGGATGGGTTTTGTTGAAACTCTCCACCATGTCGGCCATGATGATCGACCCCTTCACGTCCTCCCAGGAAGAGATAGTGATGGTCGAAGAACTTTTGTTGGAGCAGCCCGTTCCCAATAAGGCCAGGAGGACTACCATCCCCGCCGATTTTATCGTTCTTATCCTGTTCAGAGTTTGCATGAGCGACTCCCTTCTTGGATTCCAGCCTCGTACCTATTTTGAGACAAGCCATTGAACCGTATTCACGAAAAATTTCCTCATCTGCGGAGCGTCATAAGACTTTAAGTCATGACCCAGAGCGGAACAAGCGATCTTGGATCCGCCATGCCGGCCCACCCAGGCGAGGGGCCGGTCTTTCCCTTGGTAATGGGTTCGAAGCAGGACCTCGCTGTGTTTCGGGTTGTTCAGATCGGTATAGAGTTCATCGAAGGTCTT
Organism: uncultured bacterium; assembly: GCA_964469185.1. Lineage (GTDB taxonomy): Bacteria > Oederibacteriota > Muellerivitia > Muellerivitales > Muellerivitaceae > CAYXYA01. The sequence continues at coordinate 1,643 of CAYXYA010000003.1, forward strand.
AAAATCCTCAAGACCGCGCGTGATGGGATGGGCCTTGTCGGCCAACTCCACCTTGAACTCATGGTTCGGCGGATGGGAACTTTGACCCACGATCCAGCGCCCGTCATAAATATCCTCCAACTCGGTCCTCTCGTCAAAAGAAAGCAGACCCGTGTGGTGGCAAAAGAGAGCCTTGCCTTCGTTCAGGTAATTTTTGAATGAGCGCCAATGCTTTTCACCCAAAGGCGTATAAGACCGGGTCTTCGAGGATTCTTCCCAATCGCCGGATTTCAGGGAATTGATGACCGACCAATCGGCGCCCATCATCAGGAAAATGTCCGCTCGGGAGAGGACTTCCTCGTCAAAGGCCGAACGGTCATCCAAGTAGGTCAGGTCAAAACCGAGGGGCGAAAGCAATTGCCGGAAAAGCTCGACCTGCGGCCGCATCGAATGATAAGGGCCGGCGCCCCAAACCAGCATGGAGGTCATTCTTCGATCTGCATTTTTTGGACTAGCCTTCGGCTCAAATATTGGCAGGCCCCCAAAACAGCGCTCATGGGTTTCCATCCTTGTTTCAGCATGGACTCGTTGTGGGTAAAAACGACCCGACCGCTGCCGGTTTCGCACAAGGAGGCGGTCAGGGAAACCGTAAAGACGGGCTTAGGGGCATCCGCTTGAAAAGCGGGCTTGACCGCGACTTCCACGAAAAAGGCGTACTTCGCCCCCGACTTATCGGCGGTCTCCAGGGCCTGCTTCGTGTCGAGGATCCAAATGACTGAATCGATGTCCGATTTGAGCGCCACTTCCTGACCCGTATCCGAAAGGAATTCGTTTTTTTCGTTCTCTTGTGGCTGGCGGTGGACATACCCGATACCGGAGGTGGGCCCGCCCCCCGAGTGGACCTGGTTGTATTTCTGGTGATCCTTGCTCACGAAAGGCGGTTCCAGTTCATAAAGGACATGCAGCCCCGCTTCTTTGAACGCCTTCAGGAAAACCTGTTTGACCTCGGGTACGAATTGGATCTTTTCCTTGTTACTTTTTTGGACCCTCTCAACAAGGAAAAACTGCAGGGGAGCCTGAAGGGTCATCGACGAACTACGCGCCAGCGTAATGGCCAACCCCAACCCGGCGAACATCATGAACGTGATCGAAACAATAAAACCCTTTCTCAAATCCACCCTCCAATATCGGTCACAGATGTTATTTTATGGTTTGCGGTTGCTCAAAAACTTCTGTGATGGGTTTGGCGTCCTTGGCCTTCCCCAACGGTTTCAATCCGTACATATCCTCAATGGTCCTCAAGACGTCATAGTGATCGATCTTCTTGTCGTATTTCCCGGGTTTAACATGGGCCCCGATGAAGATCGTCGGGATGTGATTGTTCTCACTATAGTTGTCCTCGTCCCAGGTGACGATGAGCAAGCTGTTATGCGTTTTCGCCCAGCTCGCGTACTTTTCAAGATGCTTCTTGAGCCACTTGTCCGCCGCAGGAGGATAACCGTTGGGTTCATGCATATCGTGCGCCTCATTGGGGACCACGAACGAGACCGTGGGCAGAGAACTAAAATCAGAATCTTTAGGAAAAGAGGAGAATTTTTTATTGGCCGACGGAGGGATCTCATTGGAGATCTGCCAGTAAACCCACGGGTTGTGCTTGCGGTAATAGGCATTCGCTCCACCGCCCTGACAAATGGTCGAGCCCTCCGAAGGGAGATTCTCCGAATAACCCGCGAAGGTATAACCGTTTTTAAAAAGCTCCGAAGCCAGCTGGTCTCCTTTGAAGGAATAGGCGCAGCCGCTATCGTCATCGGTGACGCCCTGAGTGGAGCCCGAAAGGAGCGCCAGGTAATTGGGCAGACTGGGATGGGAAACCCCGTAAGATTGGGTAAAAAGGGCGCCCAGTTTGGCCAACTGGTTGATGAACACACAGGAACTTTTTTGTTTTTCCAGGATGTCGCTGAAGGAGTGGTTCTCCTCGATCACGACGACGATATGATCCATTTTAGGCAGGGTTTGAGCCGACAAAAGGCCGACGCTCCCCGCCAAGAACATCACAACGGCCCAACCCCTATTGATCGGTCTCACGGCTATTCCTTTCGGTCAACATCGGGTCAAAACACGAAAACTGAACGCAGCTTATTTTACATTCAAACGGCCCTCTATTTCAGAAGAACAGGTTGAACCTTCCGCCTCGGATCGTCCTTCTCATACAGCTTCAAAGTACAACCCTAACTTGAATTTTGGGGGTTTAGCTGTAAAATAGGGATGTGAGTATTAAGTCTCTTTTGACAAAGAGAAGTGAGGAAAACAAGGTCTTTTCCCCATTCAAGTTCCAGCCAGCACCATTTCAGGATCGTGCTTTGGACCTAGCTTTTGTTGCCTTTCCATTCGCTTCCCTGTACGGAAGTCCAAAAAGTCGGGCATTTTTCGACTTAATCAAATCACGCGATGTAAAACCTTGGTTTAATTAAGTGAAAAAATGCGAAGATTTTTTCAGAACAGACGGCCAAGTGAAGGTTAAAGAGGAACGACAATGAACCCAACAAAATACCCTCTCCACTCCCAGCGCCCTGAAACCCCGCAAAGCAGTTCGGTTTCACGCCGCCCGTCCTCCCTGTCCGAAAAAGGTATGGTGTCCTTGACCGAGGCAATGATCGCCTCCTTGATCGTCGCCCTCCTATTAGGCGCCGGGGTATACGCCCTGCGCATCACGGAAAGAGGGACCATCTCCCAAAAAAAACGGGAGCAAGCCTATAACTTAGCCAAAAGTAAAACCGAGGAAATAAAAGCCTACATCAACGCCCAAAATTGGAACCAGATCCAAGCCGATGTCCGGTTCCCTCCCGCGGCAACCCCGGCCATCACGCCGTATCTTTCTTACGCCCCCACCACCATCCAAGAAGGTAATAATAAATTCATTTTAAGCCCTACGGTACGGTACGTTTACAGCGACGCCACCAGTCAATTGGTTTATGTTCCCACTCCAGGTACCGTCTCCACGCCCGAAACCGGCAATATCGTCAAGGTCTCGGTCGCCGGCTATTACGGCGACCTGTCCGCGTTCGAACCGCTGCCTACCGTGGAAGCCGGCAACTTGCAGAAATCCCAGATCGTTTATTCGAATTTCGTTTCCAATAAATTCATTTACGCGGGAAGCCCAGGACAAATTTCGGGACACATTTATATCAATTGCGTATCCACCGCTCCGGTCACCAGCAGTAGCGTCGAAGTGGGGCTTTATGACGGCGTTCAAAAAATCAAGAGCGCCTTGACCGACTCCACGGGTTATTATCAGTTCAATGATGTCCAAGAAGGTATCTACAGCATCCAGCTCGTGAGCTCGCCGGGTTATTATGACGGCGGCCCCTGTACTTTCACCAGTCCGGTCACCATTCAACCCGGCACCAATCTTTCCGGTGAAGACGTCAACGCCATTCCCTTACCGGTTTGGAACTACTATGGCAAGGTCGTATACACCTCGCCCGTAACCGTCAAACCCGTGCCTCCAACCTCACCCACCCCCACGCCGAACCCCACACCCATGACAACAAATCCGGTCAATAGCCCCATTGTTTTTGCCGATGACACGAATTCCTCAGCGGTGACCGCCAGTCCCAGCGGGGCCTATACCATCACCCAGGTTCGGAGCACCCCGATCGCGGGGCACAACTTCGATACCATTGAGGCGGACGATGATCCAACCACACAAAGCGGGAAAAATTACAACGTCGGGTCGTCCATGTACGGCAGTTACGTTTCCCTGGGGCAAACCTGGATCGGACCCATCACGGTTTATATCAACGCCGGTGTCACGAACCGCCAACCCGTGACATTCCTTTCGTTGAACGAACTTTACGCCACCATGCCGGTCGCCAACTCTCCCATGACCCTCTCCGTGGCTGATTCCAGTCCCGTCCCCCCCGCCACCATCTTTAGCAGTCCCGTCAGCAGTGTTCCATTGAACGTCCATCCAGGAGTGCCGCAGGTCACCTTAAAGTTAACGGGCAATACCTCTCCACCTTCCTTTATCAATTTTGACCAACAGGTGAACATTGACGCGGGCGTCACCACACCTTTGACCCTCGTTAACTTCGCGGTCGGTACCGCCGCCGGGACCATCGCGGGCGCAGGCGCATCCTTCGATTACGCTCAATTTTACGTCACCGCCCAGGATGACCAAGGCCAGTATGTTTACAACATCCCCGTTTCATACAACGGCTCGGCCACTTTCGGGACCTTCAAGTACACCTATCTCCGCACCCCATTGGTCGCGGGCGGCGACCTGGTCTACACTTTTTCCGCCGGCGGCAACCCCAATTACACTTCCACCAGCTCGCAAAAAACCATCTCACAAGGGGTGAGCCAAAACCTGGATGAGGTCATCTTTGTCAGTCCTCTAAATGTATACATGGCCGTCACTGTAACGAATAACGGCGCCCCCTACCCCTACGGTTCCTGGGTTTCAGCCATCGTCGGATCAGCAGCCGCTCCTCCCACGACCGGCATGGGAAATGGTTTCGGGATCAGCAATTATTACTCGACCTTAACACAGGGAACAGGGACGGGTTCTATTCAAGTCCAATTGACCGCGGCCGCCAACACGACCTTTACCGTTTTCTCGCAGATCGTCGACCCCACTACCTACGCTCTCTCAACGAAAGCCGTTACCGTTACCATGACGTCCGCCCATACTTTCGCCAGCCCCAAGGGCATTTCATTCGCGTTCCCATAAGGAGACTCAATCGTGAGGAAAATTTTGAGACCGCAACAAAAACTTAGCGAAGACGGGTTCACGCTGATCGAAGGCTTGATCACCCTGGGCATCGTCGGTTTCATCATGGCCATCATCACCGTGCTTTTGTACATTGGAACGACAGCCTGGACAAAGCAAACCACCCGCATCCGTATGGAGACCCAGGGCCAAAACTTTATCCAGATCCTCACTTATGACCTTCGTCAGGCCGTCCCCGGCACCGTGAAGATCACCAACACCGCCGGAGAGATGAATAACAGCATGATCACTTTCACGATGAACGGAAAATCCAGCCCCGTGTCCTTTTATATGAAAACGATGACGTCCTCGACGGGACAAAAGTCACGCCAGATCATTTACTCGGAACCTTACGGCAACACCATCACGCCCTCTTACAGTACCCAGGTATTGGCTCAAAATGTCGTTTCCGTCTATTACACCTACCCGAAGATCTCCGATACGAGCCGCATCATGGTCAATCTGTCGGTCGAGCTGACACCCCTGAAAAATAAACCGCCCGTCATGTACCAAACCCAGGAAACTATTTATGTCCGCAATTAAGACGCAAGGAGGAGTTGTCATGAGAAAAAACATCCAAAGACTACAGGAAGGTCCTCAAGGCTCTCAAAAAAAAGCGTCACGGGGCCAGGTTTTGGCCGTGACCCTGGTTTTCGGCGCGATCTTGCTGATATTCGCGCTCACGATGGTTACCATGCTCAGGTCCACCATTAAGTTGTCGGTCACGACCGTCGCGGGAACCAGCGCCGTCTTGGGCTCGGACGCCGTGGTGGATAAGGCCATCCACGCGCTCGAGGAAGGCAACAACTGGGGTTCCTCACCCGGCCTCGTCTTCACACCCATTCCAGGTTACAAGGCAGACAAAGTTTATACCGATATCCCCAACGCCCAATACGTGGTTCAGATCGATAAGGGGAACCTTCTTGTCCCTCCGGGCGACCTTTTTTATGAACGGACCATCACAGTAGATATGTACTCGACCAAGATAGGACAAGGCGTTCCTACGGCCCAACCAACACCATGGCTTCGAGGAGGGCCTATTCCAGCTGATTACACGAACCACCGTAGGGTCCAAGCCACGGTTCGAAGAGGCACCCTGACCTCCGCCCTCACAGGAGGAGGAAGTCTGGTGACGAACGGTAATTTTTCCATCTATTGGGGTGATGTTTTTGATTACTACGTCCCCACCGCGGTGGGAGTGACCATATCCATGGATCTGAGCCATGGCGCCAATATCGGCCCGGGCTACCCCTCCTATCACACCATCGGATACGGGCAGCCCTATGGCTGTATCAAGTCCACCGGAAGCTGCGTCGGTTGTCTGGGAACCGGAACCGGAAGCGGCGCTCTTTTTTGCAACATCACCGACTCGGGCGCCGCTAATTGCAAGATGTACCCGAGCGACCCCAATATGCCGCCCAAACCCAGCGTCGATCTACCCGGTTTGAAAACAACGGCACAAGCCATTTACAAGCAGGGCCTGGTCAGCAGCGGCGAATCGGGTTATTTTTATTTCAGCAGTACGATATCCGGTGCCGTTACCGGAGCGGATAGCATCTCCATCGCGGCCTGCGGCGGCTGTACCATGGCGGTGAACGAGGGGAAACATCAATACAACAGCACCACGGATTTTGATCCGGGCGGAGGCGGAGGCGGCGCCAAACAACTGAAGAACGTTTTGAAGAGAATGGCGGTGAACCTGAACGCTGGAGGCGTCACCACCATCAACCCGGCCACCTGGGTAGGCGCGGATGATCTGGTCGTTTATATCGATACGACCGATACCAACCCCCTCTCCTCGGGCATCTCCAACAAAGTCATCGGCGGGAACGCCGGTAATAATTATGCCATCGACTTCAATGGTCAGGCTTTTCGCGGCACATTGGTTTTATTGGGCAGTTTCGCTTGTGAAGGATCGAATGACGGCCCTTCTGTTCTCATGTCCCCGTCATCGAGCGCCTGGTGTCCTTCCGCCTTCACGGCCACCCCCGCTTTCAATGGATTTTTATACATCGGTGGAGATTGTACAAAACTCACGGGTAACCCGAAGGTCTATGGTTCCGTGGACCTAGAGGGAGATTTTACGGCCACGGGTAACGCGGATATTTATTACCGGAACGACTTTAACTACAACCTGATCCAATCCGGCACCGTCGCCACCACCGGTTGGAAGGAAGTCGCGACCTTCCCGACGCTACTCAACTAAACCAACATCCAACACGAAGTCACAAAGACTCCAAGAAAGATATTATGGTTTCCTCTTAAACATTTTCTTTGTGGCTTTGAGGCTTTGTGTTGGATGTTGGTTTATTTCAAAATCGGGAATTCCGTTACCCTCAAACGTGTAGAACCGTAGGGCACCAACTCCAACTCCTCCACCGGGGCGTCGCTTTTGACCGGACTGGCCGGGGGCGGCATCGCGGCGCTTCGTTCCAATCCCCAGCTTTTCAAACGCCTTCCTTTCACTAGCACCTTCGCCCGCGCTCCGCCGAGCGTAAAGGGATTCCCCTTGCCGACCCTTTTCTTGAAAACTAGCGACTTCCCAGGGTTCTTTCGGTCCAATTCCAAAGCATAATTCCAGAGGCTGGAAGATTTCACCTCAAAGTCGTTCTTAGGTCCCTCCGCAGGTTGAGCCTTGAAGGGTCGAAAAACTTTCCAGCGTTCTTTCAGCCCCAAGCTGAACACTAGCGGCCCGTGTTCCACGCTCAGGGCGTTCTGAAAACCTTCCCGCAATTGGAACGACATAGGCAGGTCCATGACGAAGGTCTCCTCCCCACTCCAACGGCGCTGGATCTTATGGAAACTTCCAGGCGCTAAGGATTCCATCGTGCCATCGGGCAATTTGAGCGTGGCCCTTTTCGCCCATTCGGGGACCCGTAAATAAAGCGGGAATTCCAATGTCTTCTCCACCTTCACTTTGAACACCAGTTTTTCATCGAAGGGATAATCGGTCGTCAGCTCGACCCGCACTTTGTTTCCTGAGATGGATGTTTCAACTACCGAGGGCGCGTACACGACCGCGGCCAACCCACCGTCAAGGGTCGTCATCCAAAGGTGCGAAACCAGTTTGGGCCAACCCTGATGCATATTCGCGGTACAGCATCCGAAATTAGGCTCTAATCCGAAAAGGTTGGCGTCTGGCCCGACGGTCGCGAAGATCGGATGGAGGTTTATCTCGCAAACGACTTGGTTCGCCTGTTCCACATATTGGTGCTGCCAATAGTCCGCGGTAAAGGCCGCCGGCAATGCGTTATAAGCGATCTTTTCCAACCGGTCGGCGAACTCGACTTTTCCGGTGATGGAAATATCGGTCTCCAGCGAGAACATGGTCTCCACAATGGCGCAAATTTCCGTACCCTGGGAAGGACTCCTCCCCGCCAGACACTCATCGCCGCTGAACAAACCGTTGGCCTCACCGTGCCACCGATCCAACTCCCCGAACGCGTAGGCCGTGAGACCCAGGTAGCGGGTATCCCCCGTCAAACGGTAAAGAAGGGCCGGCACCTTCAATCCCATCGCGTTGTTGACCACGTGCCCTTGCCAGTTCCATTGTTGGGATTTTTGCTTGAGCGGGAGGTCGGAGAAATGCGTGGGCCAGTTGTAACCTTGTTTCGCCGCTTTCCTGGCGAGCTCAAGCAGCCAGGATTCGCCCGTGCGGTCGTAAAGCCAGTAAATGCTGACCAACAGGTCGCCCCAACGGAAAAAATTCCACGCGAAAAGAGGCCTGCTGTCCAATTGTTTGTTCAAACCCTTGAGCGCTTTTCGCATCGCCGGTATTACCCTCGGGTCTCCTGTAGCTTCCTGATATTGGGTCATGACCTTGAGGATGATGAACTGCGGCCAGGGGTCGCGCGGCACGGGCGGCTGAAAATTCATCCCATAAGGAGCCGGACTTTGCTCCAACCCCAGCCAGCCATCCGACAACTGGTGTTTCAGGATGTAATCCATCCAAAGCGTCGCCTTCGCCTGAAGCCGCGCATCCCCGGTCAAATAAGCCATGGGAACCAGCCCGTCCAGCCAATAGGGTGCTCTTTCCCACGCGTCGCCGCTACCGCCGATCCAACCGCTGTTCCTCACATCGGGCCAAAACTCGTCCAGATGGCCGGTCAACCCATCCGCCTGGAGCTTGAGTTGGTCCAGGAGCCAGCCGGTAGGCTTGACGCTTCCCAAAGGCAGGGGCTCGAACGAAACAGACGCCAAAGCCGATCGGAACGGGCCCTCGCTCAGCCGATGGAACAGCCAATAGACCGCGGGCGCGAGGAAAAGACCTATCAGAAGGACCAAGAGAATGATCCGTTTTGAGGAAAGTTTTGGTTTAGTTTGTGCGTTCAACTCTTCGGACTGAGTTTTCATTGGGTCTCTATTTTAAGCTTTGTTATACTTTTTGAGGTTAAATTGTCTGAACAGCCTTTTCGTTAAAGACGGGAGAAAATATGGCTTACAAGATGAGACTCATCCAAAAATACCAGATCGGGAAAGAGGACCTGTTCTGGGACCTGGAAAAACAATTCGCCGCGTTGGAAAAAAGACGGCCGGATTTCCCGAAGGGACGCCGCTTCAAACCCGTTTCCGCCATGATCCCCTGCAACGCCCTCATCGTCGAGTGGGAATTCCCCAGCCTGGACGAGGCCAAGAACTGTCTGTCGTTCTTCCTGGGCGACAAAGAACATGACGTTCTTTATCAAAAACAGTCCCCCCTGATGGAAGACGTAACGGTCGAGTTTTACGAGACAAAAGATCAATAGCTGGACGAAATTTCAATAACAAGGAGAACATCACCATGCCCGACATCAATCTAAAAGATCTTTATAAATGGTGCCGAATACCCGGAAACAAATTAGCCCGCCACAAAGGTTTAAAAGTCCCCTTCCGCGTCATCAAGGATTCCAAAGCCATGGGAGAACTGATGGCCAAAGACCTGGTGGATGAGATCCAAAGCCATAACCGAAAGGGAGAACGCACACGCGCCATCATCCCCTGCGGCCCCCGCGGCTGGTACGCGCCTTTCACGAAACTTGTGAATAAGAAGAAAGTCAGCCTGAAGAATCTCCACGTTTTCCACATGGACGAGTGCCTGGATTGGCAGGGACAGCTCCTTCCCAAGAACCACCCCTTCAATTTCAAGACCTTCATGGAGAAGAATTTTTACGGCGGTATCCATCCCAAGCTGGCGGTACCCGATTCCCAGAAGCACTGGCTCTTTCCCTGGAACCTCAAAGAGATGGTCGAAAAGATCGCCAAAGCGCCTATCGACATCACCATCGGGGGCTGGGGCCAGGACGGTCACGTGGCCTACAATCAAGCCCGCCGCAGTCCCTACAGCCAGGTGACTTTGGAACAAATAAAAAGCTCCACCGCCCGCGTCCAAGAAAATAATCTCGATACGATGATGGCCAACGCACAAAGGACTTTTGGGGGCGCTTGGCAGTTCGTTCCGCCCATGTCCGCCACGCTTGGGGTGAAAGAATGTCTGTCGGCCCAAAAAGTGCGCGTTTATAGCGACACCGGCGCTTGGAAACAGACGGCTCTCAGGGTCGCGCTCTTCGGCCCTCTCACCGCTGAATATCCCTTCACTCTTTTACAAAAGCACCCTGACGCGATCATCACCGCCACCCAGGAGACCGCGCGCCATCCCATCAGTGAAAACCCCGACTGGGAGCTCTTCTAGACCGTGCTCAAACCCCTGCGAGTGAGGATCGGAAAGGATTCTCCTTACGTCTGCCTTATCGGAACAGGCGGTATCGGCACGGGAATGTTTTTCGAGCTCGAGGGGAAACACACCTTGGGGCGCAATGAAAGCCGCGGAGCTAGGCTGAAAGACTTCAAGGATTTCGGGAAGGGCCATATCATCCTGCACTACCTTCCCGTGCTTTTGGGCAGGGGCTTCAAGGTCGTTCCCGTGGGAGCGGTCGGCGACGATGACTTTGGCCCGCGGTTGAAACGCCAAATGGCCGAAACCGGGATGGAGACTTCCCTCGTCAAAACCGTCCCAGGATCCTCGACGATGTTTTCCGCCTGTTTCCTCTACCCCGACGGCTCCGGAGGCAATATGACCGTCACCGACAGCGCCAGCGCACGCCTCACTCCAAAGGACATCCAAAAGGCTGAACCGCTGTTCAAAAAATACCGAGGTAAGGGCATGGCGTTAGCCGCGCCAGAGGTCCCCATCCCTGCTCGGTTAAAGTTGTTGGACTTGGCAAAACGCTACGGCTTTTTCAGGTCCGTAGCCGTCACCTCAGGAGAACTTCAGGAAGCTAGACGGAAGGGACTGTTCAAAAAAACCGACCTCGTGGCCTTAAATGAGGATGAGGCTCGGACACTGGCAGGTTCATCCGGCAAGAGGGACGCGGGACCTGTCTTGAAAGCGGTGGCTAAACTCCTGGCCGATCATAACCCGAAGATCAAAATTTCCGTCACCTGGGGTTCCAAAGGAGCCTACGCCTACGAATTAGGAAGATGGGAATTCGTCCCCGGCATCAAAGTCCGGCCCGTGAACACAGCCGGAGCTGGCGATTCGCATTTGTCCGCGCTCTTGATAGGCCTCGCGGCGGGCCTTCCCTTTACCCGCGGGAACGGAGCGAAAACCCATGGCCGCCGCGTCATCACGACCGCCGGGGACTTCGCCGCCTTATTGGCCTCGGCCAAAGTGACCTCGCGTGACAGCATCCACCTGAGGCTGGACGCGAACCTCTTGAAAAGACACGCGAGAAAAGTTGGGGTTGGATTTTCAGAACAGGTGAGAAGGCTTTTTGGTTGATGCGGGTGAACAACGGCACAAGAAGCGTCGCTTAAGGCTTTATTTATCTATCCGGTATTTACCCATCCGTTGAGTGACATTTTCCCAGAAACGGTCCACGTGGCCCCTGACATATTGGAGCGGGTCAAGGGTCGAGTCTTCCACTAACGGCGTAAGGTTCATAGCCAGCGTGACCTGCGTGCTTTTGTCCAATCCGTAGGTATCGGAAAAAGTCGCGTTGGAACTGCGGCGGCCCAACGTCGCCAGGTCGTATCGTTTCCCTCCCGCGATCTGCGAGTCAAAAAGACCCAGGAGAGCCGCGGTCAGGTTTTGGTGCTCACTCACGTCGAACGAGGTCTTGTCAGGATCGTGCATCCAGTCCAAGTTCCTCCAGACCTCACAACCATAAACCTTCTTGGGCCTGTCTTCTTTGCGCATCTTCCTTAAAGCATCGATGACTTTCGTGACCACTGAAACGTGTGCGTCATGTTTATCCGCGAGGTTGTGGGTGTAGACAACCTGAGGACGGACGACCTTAAGGATCTCGGCGTAATCTTCCTGGATAAGCTTGTAGTCGGGGTTCTCCCCGTCTTTCTTGGTGTGGCCCAGCTGGATCATACCGCTGAACTTGCCAAGAGCCGCGGCGTTGCGCTGTTCGCTTCGGCGGATATCTACCATTTCCGGATTCGTGGTGTTGGCATAGGGGCCGCTTCGGGCGGAATCGGCGCCGTCAAAGGTGGTCACGCCAAAGAACCATTTATCCTTCGCGTCGAAACATTCCAAGATTCCATGGACGGCCATGATCTCCAGGTCGTCCTGATGGGCGCCAATACCCAGGTGGGTGGTCCTTTTAAGCGAGGCTTCTTCGGACACACCGTCCCGAATGAAAAAATCGGCTGTTGGTTTGGTGAATTTCATGGGCCTATTATTACCTACCGTTCGAAGGGTTCAATTAAATTCATACCGTTCCGCGAGAAGCCTGTATTCATCCATTAATGACGCGGGATCTATTTCACCAAGAGCGGCATTGTTTTTAATTTCTCATCCAACTGGGAAACCGCCTCCTGGGCCGACTGCGTTCCCGCCCAAACACGGTCGAAAGTCGGCAAGATCACTCCGTCGCTTATCTCGCGCCAATTCTTGGCCCGCGTCTGCAGCACCCCGTAGGAAACCATTTTCAACAGCGCTTTCTTGTTCAAGGGAAGCTGGCCGTCCAGGAAAACGGGCGAGTTCGCCACGCTTCTCAATGCCGGAACGATCAACCCGCTGGCCGACATTTTCTTCTCGCCTTCGGGTCCGCTAATATATTTCACCAGCTCCCAAGCGGCTTTTTTGCTCTTCGAAGAACTCAGGATCCCATAACCCGAGCCGCCGACAAAAAAACCCCTCTTCCCCGCGGGCCCCTTCGGGAACATGGCGACGTCCCAATCGAAACCCTTGATGTCCCTGAAGCTCGGGGCCTGCCAAAGCCCCGAAAGGAACATCGCCGTTTCGCCGTTCGAAAACAATTCGGACATCCCGATACCACCCATCGTTTTTTCCGTGGCCGGGGAAGGCGTGACCTTGTATTTCCAGATCAAATCGCTCCGCATTTGGATACCCCGAACAAAAACGGGATCGTTGAAAGTGTACCGGGTAGGCGCGAGAGGATCGTCCGTCCACCGGCCTCCGCTGGAATAAATCCAGGGCTCAGTCATGACCCAATCATCTACGAATCCCCAGCGGGTGACCTTCCCCTTTTCATCCTTCTTGACCAGGGCTTGCGCGTCTTTTAGGAATTCGGCCCAGGTCCATTTTTCGGAAGGGTAAGGAAGATGAGCCTCATCAAAAGCTTTTTTGTTGTAGTAAACATCGCATTGAAGGTCGACATCGCGGGGGATGCCCCAAAGGCGGTCGTTGATGGTGTACTCCTTGAGCAACACCGGCCACATATCCTTGATAGGGAAGCTGGGGTCGCTCTTCAGGTATTCATCCATCGGTTCGAGAACCCCGGCCAAGGTGAGGTTCAGAACATCGTAAGTGGAAACGAATATAACGTCCGGCGCGGTGCCGCCGGCGAACTGGGTGAGCAATTTGGTCATGTAATCGGCATAGGATACCCGCTGCAATTCCACCTTGATCTCGGGATGGCTTTTTTCAAAGTCGGCGATCAGATCGGCCAAAATGATGTTTTGTTTCACATCCCCCCAGGAGGATATTTTCACCGTCGGCGCGCTGTGTTTGACGCATCCCAAACCCAATACCAATGAAAAAATTCCGACCGCTCCGAGCTTCCAAAACCCGCCCGCTTTAAAGGAACTCATGAGAACCGCCTTTCGTGACCCAACCCGTTGTTTGCATTACTGATTAAATCACAACACAGACCTAATTGAGAACAGGATAAGGAAGTTATAAAAAAAATAAAAATTATACGGAAAAATTGGAAGCCCACGGGGAATCAGACCCCTAAAAGACTCACAGGGGAATTTCCCCCGTGTCCCCCACACCCCCTCGGCTTCGCCCATAGGGGAAGGGCCCCCTATGTTACCCCGTAAAAGACAAAGATTTGTTCAGAGACGAAACCCCCGTTTCCCGAACCCTTCCCGTTTCCCCTTGGGGACAAAATAAAAAAACCCAAGTTCTTTCGAACCTGGGTTCATGTTTTGGTAGCCCATGAGACTACAGACTGGAACACTATCATAGTTTGGTTTAAAGACGCTCAAAAGCTAAAAGACTCTAAGGTTTTGACACTCGCAGGAATGGTTTAAAGCTAACTTAAGCCAATTTCGAGTTGTCTTAGAACATCCCAAGGGGGTATGAGACTCGATGTTCCCAAGGCAATAATGCAGAACTACTTGTATTTGGCCTGTGTAGACTTTTTGGTCTTCAATAAGCCTTTAACCAAACTCTCTGGTTGAACCTGAAACATTTCAGCAAGTCGAAACAGAGTACCTAAGGAATGGGGCCTTCCCGCCTCTAATTGCTGGTAATGCCGAACCGAAAACCCATACTCCAAAACGTCCTCTTGAACCATTCCCTTGCGAGAACGCAACTCCCTATATCTCTGACCCAATATCTTGAAGGCCTCTTGGTGATCCCTCGCCATGGTCATCCCCTTTTTCAAAGAGAATCACCGGACACGAGCAAAAACACCACGAGCAGAATAGCGTATTACTTGATAAGATATTTACTGTTTTCGACTGGAAAAACATTATTAAAAATGAGGTACTTATGACCAAGAAAATATCTCTAGTAGTCCTCGGATTACAGATTATATGTTTGGTATTTATATCAGGCTGTGCCGCTTTAAAACCCGTTTATTACTCACTCCAAACTAATCAAGATGTCGTTGAAGGAAGTACCACTTACAGTGCATGGGAAAATGGTCTAGGACATGGTGATCGCTGTAGTCAGTGCGGTTCTCTCATCGATGGTGGAGATGGTAGCCCGTGTTATTTCAAATTGGGACTCGAAAAATTCGTTCCAAAATCAGGCAACCCCGAATACCTATTTATTGTTCAGTACGAAGGTCCCGATTGGATTTTTATCGAACCCGGAGAATCTCTCGTGTTATTGGCTGATGGAAAACGAATTGGCTTTATCGGCGAGGGAAGTTCCAATCAACGTAAAATACTCTCAGGATACAAAAACACCGCGGTTGAAGAATTAGCTTTTTACCCAGTTAAATTAAAAACATTAAAAAAAATTGCCAATTCTTCATCTGTAATATTAAAAGTAGTCTGCCAAAGTTCGAATTATCAAAGATGTTTCACTACTGCAAATTTCAGTTTCTTGAAAAGCTTTATATCTGAAACAGCTGGTCAAAAAAACCAACCATCACTCTAGGATGATTTTGTCAAAAATCGTTTATGGCCCGGTTAAGGAAATCGAAAAACCAGCAAACAATGAAAACCCGCAAAAATCCCCCCGAAAAACAACTATAGTCCTAAATCGAAAATCAAATATAGGCCTATAATAAAGCATTCCTTTTTCTAATCGAAGATTGAGGCTTGAGTGAAATTATACGAATCTTTAATTGATGTTTTTCTCGAAAAACCCCTGCTGTTTATTAAACAACAACTTCGGGACTTTTTTTCAATAGCAATGTTTCTCCTATCGGGTTTGGCTCTCCTTGTTTTTTATTTTCACTTTCAAAAAACAATTAACGAAGAAACCATAGCTGGATTTATTGCCAATCAATGGCGCTTAATTTTCATAATTCTTTTGCTGGGCGTTCTTGTCCTTGGATTTTTGCGACGTTTCATAAGACCGATCTTTTATTGGGATTCTAAAAAACTAACCGTACTTGTTGCAGACTTCGAAGACGATGAATCTCAAAAAGAAACTAACGAAACATCCGTTAAGGAAATTGTTTTAAACGAACTCGAAAAATTTCCAGGTGTTCTGAAATTTTCCATTCCAGAAACACTTTCTGCAAAAGGTTTTGTTCATGAAGATGTCATTCAAGAAAATCATGGAAAAGCACGAAGTCTTCTTAAAAGGTATAAAGCAGATATTTTAATTTGGGGACGTGTATTAAAAAGGAGTGGAATAACTCGACTTGATTTATATTTAACCGCCCCAGAAGCTTCTTCAAACGCATCCAAATCCAAGGGCTATTTCGTTCAAGAAACACGTTTGGGCGAAATTTTTATTAATGACATCGCTGGCATGATTCAAATAATCGTCGAAATAAGAACCAAGGACCTGATCAATAAACGAGAACATTTCGTAGCTAATCCAGCCAAAATTCTTTTAGACAAAACAGAAAAAATTTTTTCAAACGCTGAAGCTTTCAATCTTACAGAGAACAACTTCAAATACTTAAAATTGTTAAGGGCCAATCTCTTAGCGATTCTAGGACATCAAACAAGTAATACCGAAGCGTATCTTTCAGCCATACAGAGTTATAAAGAGTTATTGAAAATTTTCACCAAGGAAAAAACACCGCTTGAGTGGTATTCCATTCAAAACATGTTAGGCAATGCATTATCAAGTTTAGGAAATATGGAGAATGGAACGGGCTACCTTGAAGAATCAGTCTGCGCTTATCGAGAAGCGTTAAAAGGAACTAGTAAAGATAAAAACCCCGTTGATTGGGCAGCCACTAAAAGCAACCTAGGCGCAGCATTGTCAGTAATTGGGGAAAAAGAAAATAATACGGCGAAACTTATAGAAGCCCTTCAATTACTTCGAGAATCTCAAGAAGTAAGAACCATCGATAAAATGCCGTTCATGTGGGCCAAAACTCAAACAAGCATATCCAACACTCTTAAATACATAGGGCAAAGAGACCAAAACCTTCAATATTTGGAGGAAGCAGTCGACGGTTTTCAAAGGGCTTTAAAAGCATTTCCTCGATCCGATGCACCATTTCAATAGGGGGTAATTCAAACCAATTTGGGAAATGCTTTAAGAGTGCTCGGAGTTGCAACGCGTAACGTCGGAACAATCAAGAGAGCAATCAAAGCGTATCGAGAAGGATTAAAAGAATCTACAAAGTCTAAATCTTTAGTCCGGTGGGCAAGAGGTCAAGGGAATTTAGCAACAGCCTATTTAACTATTGGCGAACTTCAACAAAGCCCACGACTTGTAAAAAAAGCGATCAGAATACTAAAGGGAATGTTGAAGTACTTTCCGCAAGATGCGAGACCCGTTGAATATATTATGGCCCAAGTTAACATAGGATTCGGATTAGTTATCATGGGAGAAATTCAAAACGATCGGAAACATTTAGAAGATGCTTTGATGATTTTTAAAAAGATAGAACAAGAAGTGAGCATACCTCACCACGCTGCGGTCTTGCATATGAGTATTAAACGCGCAAATGCCAGCATTCAAAGATTAGACGCAAATGTCTAAAGCCCGCAATCCCGTTACATTCTCTACACACTTTAAGGTGAATACTGAAAAATTAGATTCTCTTGGAGCCTTCGACCCAACCCTAGCCATCGACACAAAGTTGTTCATCGATCCATTGCTTTTTCCAAAAAGTAGTCATCCAGAAATTCATGAATCTGGAGTAGTTCAATACAGACAACATTTTGAAACAATAATTAAGTTTTTAACATTAACCCAGAAAAACGAGGACGTTTCCTGGAAATCCGCGCGTGGGCTTCTCGAGTTTCACGAATTAAGAGGCACTTGTCTCGGTTACGGTTCAAATTCAATAACCGGAAGCGGGTTCGGTCCAGAATTGACAGAACGCGTACTAGTAGTCGGAAAGGAAATTGTAGATCTAGGTGTTCGCGACCCCGATCTGTTTCCAGCAATGGCTCTGTTCGAAGAAGGAATTGGACCCGACAGGATTAGCGACATGGCAACAAACATTATTCGAAAAGCCCTAGCTGCGTTCAACCATCGGATTTTAAAAGAATTGGGACTTACGGGAGAACGTTTCGACATAAATGGAATTGATGCCAGACTAATGGCAAACCCATTTCAAAATCGTCGAACACCGATTATTCTTGTGCCAAGAGATATTCTTCGAAAACTTCCTATTGCTCGTGACTGGGACGAAGTCGCTGACGCCGCTCACAAAATTGACGCAATAAGAAAAAGAATCAACACTCACATTGGTGAAATATGGGCTTTAAAAACTCGCCGAAATAAATCAAATCTGCGCGCACAAGCACTTGCAAACCGCGAAGCATTCGAGACATTACTCGACGCAATCCACGGGGTACCACCGAAGTTTTACGACATCACGAATGATCCTGATGGTCTATTCCAATGGGCTAGAAAAGGTCCAGAATATGCACGTCGATTCCCAATAACTTTCAAACCCCCGATTCGTACAAATTCAATCGAAGGCGTATATGAAATTGTAAAAACAATCGTGACCCAGTTCCGACAGCTCATTGAAAATAACGGTCTCAACCGTGAGCTTTATCAAAAAAATGGAAAGCCTCGTCACGAATCGTCTGCTCAACGACTCTTTTTTGCGACTGCTCATAGCCACTGTAAGGCTAATAATCTCGACATCTCGCCCGAAGTTGATACAGGAAGCGGAAAGATTGATTTTAAAGTATCTGCAGGTTTTGATTCTCGGGTGCTTGTAGAAATAAAATTATCTACAAGCAGTAGAGTTGTCTCTGGTTATCGCACGCAACTCGAAACGTACAAGGCAGCAGAACAAACAACTCGCGCCATCTATCTTGTTATGAATGTTGGTGGTCTTGGTTCAAAAGAAAAACGTTTAACTGACGAACGAAACTCAGCTCAAAAACGCGGAGAACCTCTTTCAGACCTTCAAATCATTGACGGAATAATCAAACCAACCGCTAGTAAGCGATAAATATTCGCAGCTTAAACACTGTTGATACACAGTTTATAGGCCATAAAACGGCTAGAACTATGGGATGTCCATGGAATGTCCAAG
Organism: uncultured bacterium; assembly: GCA_964469185.1. Lineage (GTDB taxonomy): Bacteria > Oederibacteriota > Muellerivitia > Muellerivitales > Muellerivitaceae > CAYXYA01. Next base: position 20,489 of record CAYXYA010000003.1, read on the forward strand.
GGATGTTAAACGATAGTTGAACGCATCAAAATGAACGTCAATTCATAAAAAAACAAATAACAACACTCCTAGAAAATGGGACCTTAAACCAACCTTAAACGGACATAAATGAGCTTCGAACAATGAATCGAAAACGTTTCAAAAACACTCCTAAAGTTTCTCCAAGAATTAATTCAAAAACGATGTTGGATCTGCTGACTGGTCTATCAGAAAACCACAATAGGGAAATCGCTTCCCTTTTGAAATACGATGTTAAAATAGGGCCTGAAGAAATTCAAAAAATCGCGGTCCTAATGTCTTTAAACCAAACTTCAAAACGGAATTGAAAACCATGACTAAACGAGCTGTTATCTATTGCAGGGTTTCTACCAAAGAACAAACGCAGAACCTTAGCCTTGATACGCAAAAAAAGCACTGCATCGAATATTGTCAACATAACGGTTTTGTAGTGGATGAAATTTTAACCGAGGAAGGGGAGTCAGCAAAAACCATCGACAGAACTGAATTCAAAAAACTTTTAGAACATTGTCGAAAAAATAAAGGAATAATTAAAACTGTTGTCGTTTATTCCTTAAGTCGCTTTTCTCGAAATACTAACGATCACACAACAATACGCGCTTCTCTTGCAAGTTTCGGAATCAATCTAAGATCCGTCACAGAAAGAATAGACGAAACGCCAATGGGCAGATTCTTAGAAACCTTGATGTCCGGCCATGCACAGCTCGATAACGATTTACGAGGCGAAAGAACTCTCGTAGGAATGAAAGAATCAACAAAGCTTGGTAGATGGAATCACAAAGCCCCCACGGGATATACCAACGGTTTAGACGCCCTCGGGAAAAAGACAATTCTTTTAGATAAAAAAATAGCCCCTTTCATCAAGGAGGGCTTTGAAATTTTCTCCAACGGAACCAGAACCAAGAAAGCGGTCCTGGATGAGCTAACTGAAAAGGGCTTGAGAGATCGGAATGGAAAAAATATCATTCCTCAGACATTCGATAAGATTCTAAGAAACCCCATTTATGCAGGATGGAACGTTGAAAAGAAGTGGGATATTCGAGAACGCGGAATTTGGGAGCCCTTAATAAGCGTCGAAGTCTTTGATAAGGTTCAAGCGATTCTTAACGGCAAAGGATTTCAGAACAAGCGAAAAAAAGAAAATCCAGACTTCCCTCTTAGAGGGTTAGTAATTTGCGGGGAATGCAAAAACACCTTGACCGCGAGTTGGTCAAAAGGCAAAAACAAGAACAATCGTTACGGTTATTACTTTTGTCAAAATAAACAATGTAGAAAAATAAAAGCCCCAAAAGAAGCTCTCGAAACTTCTGTCTTGGATTTTTTGCAACGGGTTAGGTTCACGGAAGAAGAAATAGTCCTATTTAGCAAAAAATTCATCGCGGTTTTAAATAAAAGACGGTCGGATAGACAAAGAGACTTCCAAATGCTAACCGAGCAACTAAAGGGCCTCAGAATGAAAAAACAGGGATATGCAGAAGCTCGATTCATTGAAAAATCATTAGACCTAAAAACTTACAAAGAGTTAGTGGGTGCTTTAGATCAAGAAACAACTCGTCTGGAAATCAAAATAGGCGCATTGGACCTTTCAGAAATAGACGTTGAAGGAGTTTTGAACTACCTGAAAAACTGTCTAGAACACCTGAGAGAATTTTGGAAAAATGGTTCAATGGATCAAAAAAGGGCCCTAGTTCGTCTACTTTGGCCTGATGGAAAAATCCATGTTTCAGAAACGATTGATGATAAAGCGAACTTTTTGGAAAAGGTTCAATTCATACAAAAAAAATTGGGACCCGAAGAAGGTTCTATGCTCAGAATGAGTTCTAAATTCTATATTTCGGGAAGTATGAAGGGAGATTATCAAACACTCGAAACGCCTGTAATTATCACAGCCATCAGAGAGCATTCCGATCAAAAAGCAAATATGGTAGCCCCACGGGGAATCGAACCCCGATTAAAAGATTGAGAACCTTCCGTCCTAACCGTTAGACGATGGGGCCACGAGCCTCTGCAGGAAGGAGATAATAAAACGAAAAGACATCGATGAGAAGAAAAAACGTTACTTCGATGCGTCCAAGGCCTCGAAAATACTGCTTACCTTGTGAACCGTCCCAAAAGACGAGAGTTCCTTCTCGAGTTCCTTGGGACCCGCTATCACCAAAACCCAATCCTTTTGTGAAAAGATGGTTTTCATCGCGGCCGCCGCCTGCTCACGGGTGACCGCTTTGACTTTGTCCCGATAGGTCTTCAAGTAATCCTCGGGATAGTGGTTGAATTCCAATGACGACTTATAAGCCGCGGTCG
>CAYXYA010000004.1:0-20664 GCA_964469185.1 uncultured bacterium
ACATTCAGGATCACTATTCCATGCAGGTGGTTGGGCATAACGATGAAGGAATCCATGACGATGCCTGGATAGTATTTTGGCAGATCCATCCAAGCGGATCGGATCAGCGATCCCAAAGAAGTCAATTTCATTTCCCCGTCAATTACGTCACCGAAAAGACATTTCCGGTTTTCTGTGCAGATGGTCACGAAATAATAACCGGCCGAGGAATAGTCGTAATCTTTTAAACGGATATTTTTACGATGGGGAAGAGGAGAATTGTTTTTCATGGATCAATATTTTTAGTTGCTGAAGAACCTAGGCAGCCAAGTGGTAAGGAAGGGCCAATAGGTGATCAAAAGCACCATGGCATGAAGGATCAAGTACATCGGGAGGATAGCGATATAAACCTCGGTCATGGATTTCTTGAAGCGGTAGGACGACAAGAAAAGGTTCAATCCCAAGGGAGGGGCGATGAACCCTAATTCCATATTGGCCAGAAAAATGATGCCCATATGCACGCGATCCACGCCGAAAGCGTCGGACATGGGCATGAGCAGGGGAACCACCACCACGATGGCGGCGAAGATCTCCAAAAGGCTTCCCACCACGATCAGCATGAGATTGACCATGAGCAGGAAAACCCATTGGGAGTGAACGGTATCATGCACCCACATCGCAAGCTTTGCCGGCACCTGAGCGTCCACCATGTCATTGGTGAAACCCAGCGAAACGCCCAAGATCAGAAGCACTCCTCCGACCAAAATGCCGCATTCGGTGACGACCTTCGGCACGTCGCGGAATTTCATCTGTCCGTAAAAGAAGACCTCTACCAAGAAAGCGTAAAGCGCGGTGAGGGCGGCGGATTCCACCAGGGTCACTTTGATGACGAAAAGGAAGAAAAAGACCACGAGGGGAAGCAGGAGTTCCCACTTGGCGTCCCAAGCCGAGGCCAAGGCTTCATTGGTTTCATCGAGGACGCCGACGCGTTCGCTAAAAGGTTTCAACGCTTTTTCCTGGACGAGAGGAAAAATAAAACCGATCAATACCAGGACGCCGCACAAGGCGGAAAGTTGGATGAAGGTGATGGCTCCCACCGTCGCGGTTTCGGGTTTAATACCGCCGATAAAGTTCAAGACCATCCAGCCGAACTCCGAAATGTATCGCCAGCCCCAAAAGGCCACAGCCGAGAACAAAAGCGCCAGGGCCGCGATGCCGGACCACAACTTTAAAGTCCGCCAAATGGAGTATTTGGAAGCCCGCGTGTTGGAGGCCTTATAAATACCCCACAAGGCGGTGAGCAGAAGCAGGATCATGCCGGGCATGAACCCGCCCAGGAAAAGATCCTTGATGGAAGTCCCCGAAACCACGCCATAAAGGATGACCGGCAGGCTGGGAGGAAAGAGCATTCCGAGGGAACCCGCTGACGTTAATAGACCCAACGCGTCGCGCTCTTTGTATTTTTCCGCGAGCAAGATCGGCATCAAAAGGCCGCCCAGGGCCAGGATGGTCACGCCCGACCCGCCGGTGAAAGCCGTGAAGAAGGCGCAGACGCAGGCGGTCACGATAGCCGGGCCGCCGCGCAGAGACCCAAAAAAGGCTTGGAAAACGCGAAGCAAGCGCTGGGAAGCGCCGCCTTCGGCCAGGAAATAACCCGTCAAGGTGAAAAGGGGAATGGTGGGGATCGTTGGTGAGACCACCATCCGGTAGGTCTCGGCGGGAATGGAATCGATGGGTGTTTCTGAATTCCATAAAAAAATGAGGGCAGCGCCGCCCAGGACCAAAAAGACGGGCATACCGAATACCACCGCCACCATCAACACGCCGAAACAACAATAAATGAAAGTGTTGGAAGGATTGTGGATCATGGGAGCCAAATAGGCCAGCCATCCCGCCACGAGAAGGGTCAAGAGACGCTCGTTCCATTTGTCCGAGGAGCGCCAGATCATTCGGGCCAAGATCATGGAAAAACCGATCGGCATAAAGAGTAGGACGATCCACTTGGGAAGGCCCAAGGCGATGATGGAATTCACATCTTTTTCGATCAAGGCGAAAGAGAAACCGGCTTTCACCAGGTAAAGGATGATGGCCGCCCCCAGCGCGGCCGTGATGATGTGGGCGGAGGTCTTGAAGCGGTCCGGGATCATGCTGGCGGTCGTGGCCAACTGGAGAAGCTTGCCTTCTCTCGCGGCGATCGCACCACCGAACATCATGATGGCCAGAACGGTGTGCTGGACTAAGCTGAGCGAGCCTGAAACCAAGATGGGAGGGAACCAATCAAAAACGCCGTGAAGCTTGCGCGCCACGATGTCCAACAACGGCAGGACCATCATGACGGCGAAGAAGAAGGTTAAAAGAAGGTTCTCGGGAACGTGCCAGAAAGCGGGTTTCGCGGGCGCTTCGCCCGGATGGCCGCTGATACCGAAAGACCCGCTATCTGTTTCGAGACGAGGAACCTTCGAAAGAGATCCTGTCCGGGTATTGGCCGGACGGCGTTTCGCGCGGCCGCTTTTTTGTCCCGGATCTTTGCTGGTCATTTTTTGGCGGTCGCTTTATGAGCGGCGCGGTATTCATCGCGGTACTTCAGCGCCATGCTCATCATGTCCTCGGGAACCACGGTTCCGGAGATCTGGGGATAAGCGCCGGTAAAGAGTTTTTCCCACTGATCGTATTGTTCCGCGGTGATCTCATGGACCACCAAATTATGTTCTTTCATCGTATCGATAGCCTTTTGTTCACCAACACGGACTTCATCCCTGAAACGAACCCCCGCCTGGGCGGAGGCTTTCAAGATCGCGGGTTGGATGGCGGCTGGGATCTTGTTCCAGGCCTTGGTGGTGATGATGGTCGCGCCCACCAGCGGGGCCCAGCGCATATCGGTCATATGAGGGGCCAAGGCGAACCATTGAAAGGAAAGGGCGGAAATGGGTGTGGTATCGAAAGCGTTGATCAGTCCCGTTTGCAAATTGGGCAGGATGTCCGTGGCGGCTAAAGGAATGGGCGAAAAGCCGGCTGATTTCCAGATATTCAGAGTGTCCGTGTCATTGCCCCAGACAAAAAATTTCGATTTTTTCAGATCATCGGGAGTGAGGACGGGAACTTTCCCAAAAAATCTTACCCAACCGGCTTCACCCCAATTCAATACCTTGAAACCTTTGGCCAACAGGCGTTTTTCTAGAAGGGGCTGCATCTTTTTGCGGACGTAATCGCTTTCAGCGTAGGATTTGTACATCATGGGGATCGATAAAGCCTGCACGCCCTTGTCGATCTGGGCTAAACCCACCACGGTCAGGACGCCGACTTGGATCTGTCCGATACGCATCTTGCTGACCATGTCCGGTTCGTCTCCCAGGACACCGCCGGGGTAAATTTGTAGTTTCACGCCCGCTGTTTTCCATTGATCACCCATGTCCCGCATGATCTTGTCCCAGATCGTTCCTTCGGGAGCCAAGGTACCCAACTTGAGTGTGACAGCGGCTTGTTGCGCTTGGGCGGAAACCGTCAGCATCGCCAGGACCACGGCGAGGGTTGTTTTTTTAAAAAATGTCAGCACAGGAATCTCCTTTTTTATCTCAATCATTAGACGATTACTTCACGAATAAAGTATCAACGCGGGAAAGCAGCCATTTGGCCCTTTTTTGGGTGATCAAATTGACCAACCGCCAGCCGGGTTTCTTTTCCACGTCAATGGCCAGCGCCTTTTGAAGCATTTCCTGGAATTCCTCCGCGTTTTGTGATTTTACGTCCACGGCTTCAGCGTAATTCACGTAGGTCGAGGCGCTCAAACCTTTGTTCAACTTCAGGGCCGCGTCAAAATGTTCCTTCGCTTTATTGGCTGATCCTCCCATGAGGACGGGGCGGCTACCCTCGTAAGTGATGAGAAAGTCGTGAAGAGACCCTTCATCGTAACCGGGGTCCAATTCGAAAGCCCTGTAGATCAACGCTTCGCCCTGGGGGACATCGGCTACCAGGTCGGTGTCATCCTTGCCCAAGGATATCGCGGCCAGCCAAGAAACGCCGGTCCAGTAAAGTAGGTCGATGTCCTCTTTTTTCACTTGAGCTACGGCGGCCTTCGGATCCTTTCGGATCAAATCGCTGAAATGATCGTAACGGGCGTTCAGCCCCCTCAGGCCATAATCCCGGGCCCGAACATAAAGCTTTTTGGCCCGTAATTTCATTTCGTTGGATTTCTGGTAATCCGCGTCGGCGATGATCTCGGAATTGGATTGAACATAGGCGTAACTGTACTCCGTGAAACTCTTCGATAAAGTAGTTAGAAGGCCAACATGGCGCGGTGTCGCCGCAAGTATGGATTCCATGAATTTCAAACTGAAAGGGACTGCGTCCCCGATCAACTGGGGATCGTTGTCGGAAGACCAGGTATCTCCCTGACCGGCCAAACCGTCCGCCACCGAATCGATAGCGATGGATTTGATGAAACAGCCGTTCAAAAGGGGCGCAAAGGCGGCCAATAAGAGCAAAACCCAAAGGTTCTTGTTTGAGAGGGTCATTTTTGGCGGCATTGTCCAACCTTTCTATATATAAGCGGCCTAACTCTAAAAACCTTGAAAATCTGGACAAATTATAAGTCTTTACGGTTTGTTTGGAGAATAAAAAAGGGTCCAGTCTTTTGGACCAGACCCTCGAAGAAATACCTTTAGGATCCTTGCGGATCCTAACTCATGCGTCCAAATTACTTGGCGGCAGGAGCGGTCGTATCAGCGGCAGCAGCAGCCGCTTTCTTCGCTTTCTTAGCTTTCTTGGCCTTTTTCTTCATCGCTTTCTTCTCAACCTTCGCCGGGGCAGCAGCGGCCGGGGCGGCAGTGTTGGCTTCTTCAGCCAAAACCAAGCTGGAAGTCGCGCTCACGAACAACACAGTCATCAACATCGCAAATAACTTTTTCATTGTGAAACTCCTTAAAAAATTTGGGTGGATCAAAAACGGCTTGTCCAACCTCGCTTATTGGACGGAGCGGCTTTCCCAAAAGTTGCAATAAACTACGATGAGAGTGATATAGGCCCTAAATAGGGTTTTTCCAACACTTTATAATAATTTGGACAAAGGGATATTGACTATTAACCGACCGGTTGGTAGGTTTATGCGCCTATGGTCAAACTTTATAACGAACAAAAACACGCCGATCAAAAAGCCTGCCTATTGGCTCACGTGCGCCGTCTCTTCGCGGTCCAAGGGGTGAAAGAAACCAGCATGTCCCAAGCGGCTAAGGCCTGCAAGGTGACCAAAGCCACCCTCTACCATTATTTCCGAAGCAAGGAAGACATCCTCAAGGAGATCCTCGATTGCCGTAGTAAGGACATCGAGAAAGTTTCCCAAACGATGAAAGTTGGAACACTCGAGGAGTGTCTTTCCCAGATCGCACAAAGTCATTTGGACCAAATGGAAAATCCTGAAAATCTCGACTGCATGAAGATCATGTTGTCCGAGACCATGAAGAACGACCAGATGAGGAAATTCTATATGGATTTCCTCCACCAAAATATCGGTTTGGGCGCGCAGGCGCTGGCGCCTTTCGCGCGCGGTAAGAAGAACGAAAAAGAATTGCGGCTCCTTTTCTTCCAGTTCATGGCGACGTTGGTGCATTACGTTTGGAATGTGAAGATGGTAGGGGACCCGTCTGGGTTCATCGGAGACGAGAAAACTTTTGTCAAGCAGTTGGTGAAGACTTACGTGATGGCGATCCAAGCCGATTAAATTAATGAGGACGACATGAGAAAAATATTAGGTTTGATTTTGGGATCGTGGCTGGTCGGCGGATCGGTCTTTGCCGAAAGTCTGACGCTTGAGAGTTACTTAAAGCAGGTCAAGTCCCAAGGGGCTGGCTACCGCTCGGCGGCGGCGGTCGAGGGCCTCGACAAACAATCCCATCAACAAGACTTGATCTACTCGCCGCAGTTAACAGCGGGATACAATCATTATGACGACACCCAGCAGCCGGTCGGTTTTTCCTATCCGCGCACCCAAACGGACACCGCCGGCGTTTCCATCACGGACAAATTACCGTTCGGACCTTCCCTATCGCTGGGGTACGCTTTTACGAATACCAATTTCACCCTGCCTTCTTTTATCAGCGCGCTAGGGCCGGGAGGTTCTTCCTTCCTTGGTTCCTATTACCAGATCGCTCCTGTCATTTCCCTCTCGATGCCGCTCTTCAAGGATTTTGGCGGCAGTCAAACCAACGCCGGTGTCCACAAAGTCCAGTATCAATTCGAGTCCGCCGAGAAAAATTCCGCCTATCAACGGGAAGGTTCGATCTATCAAGCCAAGGTCGCTTACTGGCATCTCGTGTTGGCGCAGACCACCATCAAGATCCGCAAGGACAGTTTGGATCGCAGCCGTCAAATTTGGGAATGGACGGAGCGACGCGTGAAACGCAACCTGGCGGAAGCTCCCGACGCGCTTCAAGCGGAGGCCTCGGTCCGCGTGGCGGAGCTCGATCTGCAGATGGCCTCAGAAAATGAGAAATCCGCGAGACTCCAGTTCAATCGTTACCGGGATCAAGGCGGAAACGCGGTGAATGAGGACCTGGAATCCCTTGATGACTCTTTGCAAAATTCAAAAGCGAATTTACCTGAAAACCTTTCCAGCCGCTTGGACCTTAAAGCCGTTGAGGCCACCGCGGCCCAACAGAAGGCAGCTTATGACGAAGCCAACCAAAATATCCTTCCTGATATCACGGTGAACGCTTCCTGGCGCGGCAACGGGATCGACCCGAATTACGGCCCGGCAAATCAGACCGCGTTGAATTTCACTTATCCCACATGGACCCTGGGGGCGGAGTTCGACCTGCCTTTGGATGTGTTCACCGCCCAAAGAGTGTCCGAGGGTTATCAAAAGAATTACGAAAGCGCCTCGCTGAGTCTCAAGGAAAAACAACTGGAAGTCAGTCAGGAATGGATCCAATTGAAGAGCCAGCTGCAGGATGTTGACCGGCGCCTAACGATGGCCGCTGAGATCGAGGCCATCCAAAAGAAAAAGGCGGACCAGGAAAAAAAGCGGTTGGAATTTGGCCGGACCACCGAATTCCAGCTTCTTTCCTTTGAAAACGACTATAACACCGCGCGGCTCAACCGTCTGTCGGTCATTCTGGAAAAGCTTTCCATCTTGGCACAGGCCGAGTGGTGGTCCTCCACGGACGATCGTTCTAAAGAAGAAAGAAAATGAACTTACCCAAACTCGCCATTGAAAGGCCTGTCTTCGTCAGCTGTGTCGTGATCCTCTTGATGGTGTTGGGTTTCATGGCTTATCGTTCGCTCGGTGTGGACCTTTTCCCGGACGTGAGTTTTCCTTTCGTCTCGGTAACGACCAGCTATAAGGGCGCCGCGCCGCAAGAGATCGAGACGCAGGTCTCAAAACCCATCGAGGAACAATTTTCCACGTTACAAGGCGTGAAAAAGATCTACTCGGTCAACCAGGAAGGTTATTCGATCGTCACGGTGGCGTTCACTTTGGAGACCGATAGCAAGGACGCCGAACAGCGCGTTCGGGACAAACTGTCCTTTATCCGCCCCTTCTTGCCCAAGGATATCGACGAGCCGGTCATCCAAAGGATGGACCCCTCGGACCAGCCCATCATGATCCTCTCCTTTCAATCCGGGTTGACGCCCTCACAGGCCTATGACCTGGCGGATCAGATGATCAAGCCGCAGTTGTCCCAAGTCACCGGTGTGGGCGTGGTGGATATTTTCGGCGGAGCCAAACGGGAGATCCGTGTGGAACTGGACCGCGCCAAGTTGAACGCTTACCGTATCAGCGCGACTTCTGTCGCGAACAACATCGGTCTCAACGGCATGAATGTGCCGGTCGGTAAGTTCCAGACCAATGGCAGCAATATGCTTTTCAGGTCCGTCGGGGAGTACAACGATCTCGAGCGATTGAAACATACCGTGGTCAACTTCCTGGGTTCGGATGTTCCTATCACGGTGGACAAAGTGGGGCGGGTGGTGGATACCACCGTGGATCCCCAGAATTACAGTTTCCTGAACGGTGAGCCGTCCCTTTTCCTGCTCGTCCATAAACAGTCCAAGGCCAATACGGTCGCCGTGGTGGACGGGGTATTCAAGACCATGGACCGGCTGAACGATCTGCTGAAAACCAAACCGGGCGCGCCTAAGTTGGGGCTCGTGCGGGAGGACGGACGCATCGTCAAGATGAACCTGGCCGATGTTCAGCACACCATCGGACTCGGGATCTTACTGACGGTGTTGGTGGTCTTTTTTTTCCTGGGGAGTTTCCGCTCGACCTTGATCACGATCACCGCTCTTCCGGTCTCCTTATTGGGTTCTTTCATCCTGATGAACGGCATGGGATTCACTTTGAACCTCATGACCCTTTTAGCCTTGTCTCTGGCCGTCGGATTGCTGATCGACGACGCGATCGTGGTCCGCGAGAATATCTGGCGCCACATGGAGAACGGGGAAGAGCCGAAGACGGCCGCTCTGAACGGCACCCTGGAAGTAGCCATGGCGGTCGTGGCCACCACCTCGGTCATCATCTCCGTCTTTCTTCCCATTGCGTTCCTCAAGGGAACGGTCGGCCAATTCTTCAAGCAATTCGGTATGACGGTCTGTTTCGCCATGGCCATCTCGCTTTTCGAGGCCATGGTCATGGGTCCCATGCTTTCGGCCTATTGGGCGAAACGAAGCGGGAAAGGCAAACATGACAGGCCGTCAGGGATACTCAAATGGGTTGACGATCTTCAAACTTCGCTCGAAAAGGCTTATGAGGTCCTCATTAGATGGAGCATCCGCCATCGGTTGATCGTCGTGGTTGGGGCGGTCGTGATCTTTATCGCCAGTCTCGGGCTCGGGAAGTTCATCAAATTCACCTTTCTGCCGGGAGGGGATAACGGCGAGTTCCGGGTGACCTTGAAACTGCCTCCGAGCGCTTCTCTGGAAACATCCCGAGAGGCCTCCCATAAAGTCATCGATATCATCAAGGCCCACAAAGAGATCGAACTGACTTCAGAGGTCATCGGGGACACCCAAGGCAACGACAATACCAGCTCCATTTACGCCAAATTGACTCCCCCGCAAAAGCGCACACTGACTACGTCCGATCTCAAAGAGATTGTTCGAAAAGAATTGGAACCCTATCGCGAGCAATGGCAGCCCCAGGTGGCGGATTATGACTTGGTCAACAACATGGCCCCATTTAACTTGGTTCTCGTCGGGGAGGATTACAAAACGATCGAGCCTTTGGCCGATCAGTTGATCGAAAAATTAAAGCAGATCCCCGGACTGGTGGACGTGCAGACCAATTACGACGGAGGCAAGCCGGAGTTCCAGACGCTGTTGGATCCGGACCGCTTGAAACAATTGGGCGTGCTCGGCATCGAGGCGGGGAGCGAGTTGCGCACCCAGGTCGAGGGAAGCGTGCCCGCCAAGTTCCGCCAAAATGGATTGGAGTACGATATCCGGGTCCGGATGAAAGAAGAGCAGAGGGACCTTCAGAAAAACTTCAACAATGTCTGGGTCCCTAACAGCAATCATCTGCAAGTGCGGCTTTCGGATATCGCCAAGCCCGTCACTACCGTGGGACCTTCCAAGATCAACCGGCTCAACCGGGCCAGGTACATTATGATCTCGGGACAGTTGGGCCCGGGCGGCGCTTTGGGGAACATCAGAAGCGCCGCTGAAAAGATCATGGCCGCTGCCAGTATCCCTTCGGGAGTGACTTTTGACTTCATCGGACAGGCGGAAGACCTGGGCGACCTGGTGACAAGCATGATCACGGCCGTCGGTCTGGCCCTCCTTTTCACTTACATGATCTTGGCCAGTTTGTACGAGTCGCCGATCCTGCCCTTGACCATCATGATGTCCATTCCCTTGTCCATCGTGGGAGCTTTCATCGGACTGGCGGTCACGCATCAGACGCTGAACATCTTCAGCATGATCGCACTCGTGATGCTTATGGGATTGGTCACGAAGAACGCCATCCTTTTGGTGGACTATATCGTGCAAATGGAAAAAAATGGCGTGCCGAGGGACGAGGCCATCCGGAGAGCGGGAGTCATCCGTCTGCGACCCATCCTCATGACCACCCTGGCTTTGATCGCGGGGATGATCCCGACAGCTTTGGCCCTGACGGAAGTCGGGAAGTTCCGCCAGTCCATGGGCGTGGCGATCATCGGCGGTTTGATCAGTTCGCTTTTCTTGACCTTGATCATCGTGCCCTCGGTCTATGGCTACATCGATGATTTCCGCCTCTGGCTGCGGCGAATTTTTAATTTAAGCAGGGAAGAAGTTAAGATCAGGGTCGAAAAGCGCAGACGTTAAAACATTAAAGGAGAAAGGTCATGTCATTCGCGAAATGGGTGTTTCGTCTGTCGGGTATTTACGGGATCGCGGTCCTTATCCCGTTCTATTCTTTGGAGGACCGGATCGGCATCCAAAACCCTCCCACGATCACCCATCCGGAATACTTTTACGGCTTTTTGGGAGTGGCGTTGGCCTGGCAGATCGCGTTCTTGATCATTTCGTTCAATCCGGTGAAGTACCGCTTGTTCATGATCCCGTCGATGGCCGAGAAGTTCCTCTATTCCGCGGCGGTGACGGTGCTCTTCCTCGAACAACGGGCGCCCGGTCAAATGCTGGCTGCGGGGGCCGTGGATTTTACTTGGGTACTTTTGTTCATGGGTGCGTTCTTGAAGACCCGCGTCCATCACGAACGATAATAGGATCGCGGTACGATTATCAACTTCTCTAAAAAGGGCTTTTTTAGTCGTTTTTGGCGGCAGCGGCCCCGCTTAAAATTATGGTACTATTTTATCTGAACGCACGGCCTGTCAGCCGTCCCTACAGCCGTTAAACCCAAACAATTCAATAACCCATTTTCTTTTTTGGTAAAAATATGAAACTTAACTCAAAACGATTTCCGTTCGTTGCCGCGCTGGCTCTCTTTTTTACGAGCAATGCCATCGGGGCTTCTTCGCCGTCCAACGCAGTTAATGGCTACGCGTCGGATGAAATACTCGTTCAATTAAAACCTCGCGCTTCCGCCGTGGACAAGGCGCGGGTAGGCGCCGCGGTCGGTAAAGCCCACGCTCTGCGCTTTCGATCCGATGTCCTTCATATCAAGATCAACAACGGTCAATCGGTGGAACAAGCGTTGGAACGCATCAAGAAGGATCCCTCTGTATTGTCCGCTCAGCCCAACTATGTTTATAGTCTTCAGACCGTTACGATCGCCTCTTCCTCGACAGATGGTTACTACACCAGCGGTCTTATCCCCGCCGTTCCTTGTAATTCCGTAACGGGGACCGGCGGCGCTGATTGGTATCTTCAACTGGTCCAGGCACCCTGCGCTTGGACGACGATCGCCGCGATCTATAACGATCCCATGACCCAGCCGGTCACCGTAGCGGTGTTGGACACGGGAGTCGCTTCCACTTATACCCAAACCAACCATCCCGACCTTCCTGCCTCCATTTTCGTTCCGGGATACAACGCGACCACCGATTATGCAAGCGACACCACGAACACGATAGATAACTACGGTCATGGAACGGCCGTGGCGGGAGTCATCGCGGCTCAATGGAACAACGGAGGGATCCCGAACGCTTGCGCGAACGGCACGATACCGGCGGGAAATTTTAACGGCGGCGCGGCGGGGTTGGCAGGTTATCCAGGCATGGTCGTCGTCATGCCCGTCAAGGTCTTGATGGCGATCGGGTACGGCTATACCAGCATGATCATTGACGGTACTTATTACGCCGTGAACAACGGCGCGAAGATATTGAACTACTCACTCGGGTCCAATTCCGACGATTCCCTCGAGCACCAGGCCATTGATTACGCCTTGACCAACGGTTGCGTGGTGGTCGCCTCGTCCGGGAACGATGGGAACGGCGTTCCCGTTAATTATCCGGCGGCTTATCCGGGCGTCATTGGCACAGGAGCGGTAGACCCGGCGGGTAACACCACCTATTATTCGAATACGGGTTCAGCCTTGATGATGGTAGCACCCGGCGGTTCGGCGCTTCCTCCTACTAACTCTTTCGATACCGCTACCAATATTTTAGGCTGTTATCTGAATTGCCCCACATCACCCGGCCCGGGATGCGAAGGTCCTCCTTGCAGCAGTCTTTACCGCCGCATCAATGATTGCGACAACAATTACGGCGTCTTCGCCGGGACTTCTTTTGCTTCTCCCATGATCTGCGGAGGCGCGGCCCTGGTTTGGGCCGCGAACCCCACTTTGAGCAATCTTCAAGTGACCCAAATTTTGGAGGGGACGGCCGATCAAACCATCGGCGCCCAGGGGACTCGGAACGACACGACCGGTTGGGGCCGTTTGAATGTTTGCGCGGCGGTATCCCAAGCCGTGGCGATGGGCATCCAACCGACAGCCACTTTCACTCCGACGAGCACACCGACGAACACACCCACGGCCACCCCGACCGATACCTCGACCGATTCGCCCACATCGACGACGACGGATACCGCGACTAACACAGCGACGAACACACCGACGGTCACGCTCACCGCCACCCACACCCCTACAAGCACGTCCACCCGCACGCCGACAAATACGCCGACCACGACGGACACGCCGACGGTCACGCCAACCCCCATACCGCCCGATCACTGCACTTTCACCCAGGGTTATTGGAAGAACCATAGTAAATACGCCACGAACAATAATCAGTCCCAGTCTTGGCCCCTGAGCGAAGACACTTTGTTGTGCGGAATGACCTGGTACAACATCCTGTTGAATCAACCCCAAGGGGACGCTTGGTATAACCTGGCCCATCAATGGATCGCGGTGCAGTTGAACGAAGCCAATGGTTCCTCGGTCCCGAACTTCATTAAAAACGCCATGGCCCAGGCCGCGACCCTTTTGAATGGGAATTGTTCGAATGTGGCTCAAAGCATCGTGCCTCTGGCCACGCAATTGACGAATTTGTTGGATCAATATAATACGGGTCAAATTGGACCGGGCCATTGCAGTGAAAGCACGACGAGTTTCGCGACATTCCCTAACCCCGCCACGGGGGATCAGTTTAACGTCGAGGTCCCGGCTTTTACGGGGAGGATGGATGTCACGGTGGAGATATTCACGACCGCGTTCCGAAAGGTAAAAACGGTGACCTTCTATCAGATCCTAGGGAGTACGGATGTGACCATTACCTTGACGGACAAGCTGGGAATAACTTTAGCCGATGGACTTTATTACATCAAAGTCAGTACGCCGGCGAATGGCGGGCAATGGATCGGCAAGCTCCTGGTATTGCGCTGATCCGGATCCGCTTAGGACTATTTTCCATTGAACATCTTGGGGAACTTGAGCCAGCGTTTTTTCACGCCATACTCGAAGCCGACCAAGAAGGGCTTGGCCAGGATGAGCGAGGTCGTTATTCCCAGGACCATCGCGGATAGTGTGAAACCGATCAAGTTTTTCATGGGACCCTCCTCTCGAGAAATTCAGCTAACCTAAACCAATGCATTTTCTATACCCGTTCTTGATCCACTCCAAATGTTCCGTTTTATTGGCCTTTTGTGTATCCTGTTCAACTATTTCACCGGAAAGAGACACCCGTGCCGACCGAAACCCTGATCAAAGCCCGACAATTAGTCAAAAATTACGACGCTTTTCGCGCGGTAGATGGCGTGGATTTCGACGTCCAGCCCGGAGAATGCTTCGGCTTTTTGGGGCCGAACGGGGCGGGCAAGTCCACCTTGATGAAGATGGTCTATTGTTTTTCTCCCCGCGCCGAGGGCGACCTTTCCATTTTCGGATTGGATCCAGACCATCATGCCGCCGCGATCAAGAACCGTCTGGGGGTCGTGGCTCAAACCGATAATTTGGACGAGGATGTCAGCGTTCTTCAGAACCTGGAAGTTTACGCCGGTTATTTCGGGTTCTCCCGCAAGCAGATCAAACCCAAGATCGAGGAACTGCTGGCTTTTATGGCGCTGGAAGGAAAAGCGCACGCCCGTATCCGAACCCTCTCGGGCGGGATGAAGCGGCGGCTGGTGATCGCCCGCACGCTTTTGAACGATCCGGACCTTCTTATCCTCGACGAGCCCACCACCGGGCTGGACCCTCAGGTGCGGCACCTGATCTGGGCGAAGATGCGCGAACTCAAGGCGCAGGGTGTGACCATCCTTCTCACGACCCACTATATGGAAGAGGCTCACGAGCTTTGCGACCGGCTTTTGGTCCTGGACAAGGGAAAAGTATTGGCGATGGGCAAACCCGAGAATCTGGTCAAGAACGCCCTGCCGGCCTATGTTTTGGAACTGCCTGTGGCGAAGAGGAACGAGATCCAAATTTCCTCGTCCCTTCAGTCCGAAGTTCACGGCGATAAATTATTCTTATTCGCGGCGACTCCCATCGAGCTTGAGAAGATCGCGCATCAATTCCTGGGCGAGTTTCGTATCCGCACGACCGGGCTTGAGGACCTGTTCTTGAAACTCACGGGGAGGGACCTGCATGAGTCCGAGTAAAGCCCGCGAACTTCCTTCTTTCATCCGAATGGTGCTGGCGATCTGGTACCGGCACTACCGTGTCTATCTCAACAACTTTTGGACGAACTCGTTCCCTACGGTGTTGGAACCGCTGATCTTCATCCTCGCGGTAGGTTGGGGCTTGGCCGCTTCAGTGGGGACCATGGATGGGTTCGACTATCTCACTTTTCTCGCACCGGCCCAGGCCATGATGGCGGCGGTCTATACCTCGGCCTTCGAGGAATCGTACGGGACTTATTTCCGCATGATGGTCGACCACAACTATGACGCGATGATCTCCACGCCAGTCGGGGTGAGGGAAGTATTCTGGGGAGAGTTGCTTTATACCGGCACCAAGGGATGTTTCTTCTCGCTGGTCGTGATCTCGGTCCTGGCCTGCTTTAGCGTGATCCACTCTTACTGGACTTTGCTGGTGCCGGTGGTGGGTTTTTTTACCGCGATCGCTTTTGGGAGTCTGGGCCTTTTCGCTGCCAGGCTGGTGAAAAACCTCAACCAATTCAACTTTTTCATCACCGGCGTTGTGTCGCCGCTCATCCTTTTTTCCGGCACCCTTTTTCCGGTGGAGAAACTGCCGCCCGCGGTCGGTTGGGTCGCGAAATGCCTCCCGCTTTATTATTTCATCGACGTCTCCCGCATGTTGACTACTGGGCGGTTCACCAGCGATCTCTGGATAGCCATCCCTTATATCGTGATCGTTCCGCTTTTATTGGGCGCCTGCGCGGTTCAGTCCATGAAGAAAAAACTGATCAAATAACCCTCGTTTGATCCATCGCATCCTTTAAAATGAATGAGCTATGGCCAAGACAAAAAACAATCCCTCAACAGTTCCAACAGAAAAATTTGATCTCAAAAAACTCTCCTGGGTCTTCATTCTCGTTCTTGGCGCGGGTTTGTTCTATGCTCTCACGCTTTTGCCCTCGTCCAGCGGCCCTCAACCGACCTTTCATGTGGCTTCCCGTTATATCGAGCGTGGTGCGCAAGAAACGGGTTTTTCCAACCTTTGGATGATGATGGGAGTTTGGGCCGATTACCGGAGTTTTGACCTGATCCTATTGAGTTTTGTTTTTCTGGCCGGGACATTTCTGACCCTATTGCTATACCTGACGGATGCTATATCGGCAGGGGTGGGGGGTTTTGTGCTGGCTTTCGAATCCCTTCTTAGTGTTTTAACGATTTTGGGTGTAGGACTGATCTGCAGCCTCAAATATGGTGGTAATTTTTTGGACTATGATTTTTTTCCGAATATTTATGATTTTTTCCCTAATATTTTTGGCCTTTCTTTAGAACGACAAGGCGCGGCAATGTTCGCGATCACTCTTTTTGGTTTGTCTGCGGCGGCGTCATGGGGTTTATTTTTAAAATTTTTCCTCCGGAAGAAAGAGAAGCGCCATGACAGGTGATCTGCTGATGATCCTATATCGCATGCTCATCCTCCTCCCGGGATTGGCGGGTATTTATTTTCTTTTATCTTCCCAAAACCTGATAAGAAAAACCCTCGGTTGGACGGTTTTTCAGATTAGCGCGATCTTCCTCTGGTTGACCACGATCAGCATCAACGGGATCGGTAATCCTTTGTCCCCGGCCCTGATATTTTCTATTTTTCTATTTTCTTTTGGGATCTTGATCGTTGTTTCCGTCCTACTGATCGGCGTGGCGCGACAGTATGGGACCGTGAAGGAAAAAGAGATCAACCAGAAGGAAAGCGCGTGACTTCTCAACTACCTCTCTTACTTCTCATTCTTCCGCTTCTAGCCGTACCTTTGACGGTTGGCTTTTCATGGGTTTCCCCTGCTTTGACCCGCTTGTTGGTTTTCGCCGTTTTCGCGGTCGAGTTGCTCCTGGGATGCAACGCTCTCGGTCCTTTATTGGTTCAGGGGATCTGGCACTACAACCTTGGAGGATGGGCGCCACCCTGGGGGATCGAGTTAGTGTTGACCCCCTTTACGTTTTTTCTATCCGGGATCGCGTGGTTGGTCGGTTTGGGCGCCTGGTTTTACGGTCTGCCCTATTGGGTCTTGCACCGCGGCGAGGAAAAGAAAGAAGGTCTTTTTTGTGGTTTTCTTTTTCTTTCTCTTGGGTCTTTTATGGGGTTGTTGTTGATCCGGGATATTTTCAGTCTTTATCTTTTGCTGGAGATCTCCGTGGTCGCTGGAGCCGCGTTGTTAGTTGTCGGCCAAGCGCGCGGTTGGTTGGACGGGTTTTATTTTTTCCTCTGGGGCAGCACCGGAGCTTCCTTTTTTCTTCTCGGCGCTTTTTTTCTTTACGCTTTCACAGGAACGCTTCATCTGGATGATCTACTCGCGCAAATATTCATCTCTAAGAATGGTTCGATCGTGGAGATTGCGGGATGCTGTATGGCACTGGCATTGGTTTATCCCCTGAGTTTTCCGGCGCCCTGGGGATTTGCCCGAGTTTTACAGCAAACGCCCGCTTTTATTCTTGGATTTCTCTCCTCAGTTTGGGTGCGGGGTTTGGTTTATTTATCTTTTGTCCTGATCTTCTTTGTTTTGAACCTCCCCGGATTCATTCAACCGCGGTGGATAACGTTAAGTGAATATGGTTTGGTTTTGTTCCTGCTCATCCAATTCGTTTTCGCTGTCCGGCAAAAGGATCTTCATCAGGCCATCGGTTATTTGAGCGTGGCTCAGTTGGGGTATCTTTTCGCGGGGTTTATCCTGGGAAATAAAAGCGCCTTGACGGGAACCTTGATGGAACTGGTGAGCCAAGTTTTGGTGATGGCGGGACTTTTTTTCGCCGCGGGGACTTTGCGGTCCAATTCTGGAGCCCTCCCTTTTTCCCGTTTGGCGGGATTGGCCCGTCACAGGCCGTTGGTCGGCCTGGCGCTGGTGATCTTCACCGCCTCGATCGCGGGCGTCCCGCCCACCGGAGGATCCTTCGGCAAATGGTATTTGATCCAAGGGGCGCTGGAGAAAAAAGACTGGGTGCTTTTAGGGGCGCTTGCCGCGGTTGTCCTCTTCAGTTTTTTTTATTTCGCCAAATGGACGGTTTTTCTTTATGAGCACCGTTCCGCTTCGTCTTTTTTAACGCCTTCGTCTCGGGTGTCCCAATGGCCTATTTTCCTGTTGGCGGCAGCAGTCCTGTTGCTAGGGATCTTTCATCAGGAGATCATTCATAATTTCATCGAGCCGGCCCTGCCAAAGGCGTTCCAGAACATTCCCATGCTGAATGTGCCGTTCCTCGGCAAACAAGTCGAATAAAAGATCAGGGCAAGGTTTTGTGGGTGCCGTCGCAATAGGGCGGTGTTTTGGTGTGCTTGCATTGACAGAGGAACGCGGTTTTATTCTCTTCGACCTTGAAGACCATTGGTTTGAACTCTGTGGTTTTGTGGTGTCCGTCACAAAAAGGTTGTTTCTCAGAAAGACCGCAGGCGCACCAGGCGTAATTCTTTCCCGCCACCAACTCCACCTTCGCTGGAAATTTTGCGGCGATGTTCGGTTCGGACATGTTCTCTCCTTGGATCGTGATTCAGTGGTACCATGCTATTCGCTTTCAATCGATCAACACAATCATTCCAACGATTATACGGTTACAGCTTAGTAAGTCGTTTTTACATAAGGACTTCTATGAAGCGATCTTTATTTAATATTTTGAGTTTTTGTTGGCTGTTGGCGGTCTACCTTTCTCTGCCTGTTTTAACTGTGGCCCAGGAAGAGGACACGCGTTTTCGGGTCGTCAAGATCCAAGGGTCCGCGTCGGCCTATCATGATGAGAATGATGAGACTTCCCGTTTGAAGGTCGGAGATAGGGTCGATGACGGGGACAAGATCACTACCGGCGTCAAAAGTAAAATGATCCTAAGACTTCCGGGACGGGGTTATGTGGTCTTAGGGCCTAACACCAAGGTCAATGTCAGCCGCCTGCGCATCGGTGAAAAGGGCTTACAGGTGCGGTTGAATCTATTGACCGGCGACCTGTGGTGCCAGTTGGACCACGCGCCTAAATACGCTTTCGAGGTTTCCATGCAAAGTTTGATCTGCCGATGCCACGTAACCATGATCGAGGCCGTGCGGCAAAAAGACGACGCGAGGATCATCGCTTTCGAAGGTCCAGTCGTCACGACTTCCGGCGCTCAAGTGAAGATCGCCAAGACCGGCGAGATACTGCAATATATCCATGAGAAGTTCCGCTACAAGCACCGTCTGAAGAAATCCGATGAGGTTCGGCGGGACCAGATGAAAAAAGAACTAGGCGTTATTTCGCAAAAACCCCCTGTAAAAGCGCCTTGAAAGTTCGATCCGCCCTATTTAGATTAGCGAGAACGTCAAAAGCGTTATAATGCTTTCCCGTGAGTTTTTCCCGATGGAATATCGATAGTTATTCACTAAAAGTCGTTTGTTGAGGAGTTTTTTTAATGGCCTTTTTAGATAAGGTTTTAGACCCGCCTTCTTATGGTTTTGAGAGAAACGGGAAATTGATCGTTCCGACCCGCAAACAGATCCTTCGGGAATTTTTTTCCCGTTTGAATATCTTCAAATCCCGCAAGGCTTGGCTGCCGCTTTTAGGTTGGTCGATCATCCTTGTTTTAGCGCCCTTCTTTTTTGCCTTTCTTGTGTTCTTTTTCACTCATTTTTTCCAGCCAATCGCCTGGAAGTTGTTGTTGATCGGATTTGTTTACAGCATGGTGATCTTAGGAACTCACGGAACCATTTACTTACACCGCTACGGCACGCACCACGCTTTTACTTTTGCCAATAAGTTCTGGCTTTTTACGGTCCGCAATATGGTCATCAAACTCATCCCTGAAGAAGTCTATATAGTTTCACACCATGTCCATCATTACATTTCCGAGAAACCGGGGGATCCTTATAACGTCTATGGCGGCTGGCTTTATTGTTTCCTTGCCGACGTCAATCACCAGGCGATCGCTCAGGATCTCACGCCTGAAGAGTATGAAAAGGTCGCGGGTCTTGTCGGTCACACGGGAGTCAGGGTCAACAGCTACGAGCAATATAAAAAATGGGGTTCCATCTGTCATCCGTTCCGGACGCTTCTTCATTTCGCCCTCAACTGGGTTTTTTGGGGAGTGGTTTTCTTTCTTCTCGGTGGCTGGCCGCTGGTTTTCGCCATTTTCGGCGGGGCCGGATTTTGGGCTGTCGGAGTTCGTACCTATAATTTCGAAGGCCATGGCGGCGGTATCGACAAACGTAAAGAAGGCAGTGACTTCGACCGCACGAACCTTTCCATCAATCAGGCTTGGCCAGGTTTGGTAACGGGTGAGTGGCACAACAACCATCATTTGTATCCTAATGGAATTCGCGCGGGGTTCCTATCCCACCAATGGGATTACGCCTGGCTTTTTATCCGCTTCTACATCACGATCAAAGCCATCGATACTTGGCGGGATCATACTGAAGAATTCTTGACCAAGCATTACGAGCCCTATTTGAAACAAAAGGCGATGGAAAAGGGCCAAATGAAGATGGTTAAGTCCTAGATCGGGCCTTATCGTTCTTGACTCTCCCCTCGAATCAGCCGAAAATTGCCTCCCTTAATTTTGATATTTGGAGCTTTGAGTAAAACATGATCTCCGCTAAAGACATCACCCTTCGATTCGGCAAGAAAACCCTTTTCGATAAAGTCACCGTCAAATTCAATCCCGGCTATTGTTATGGCCTCATCGGCGCCAACGGCGCGGGCAAATCCACCTTTATGAAGATCCTCGCGGGCCAACTTAAACCCGACGAGGGCGAGATCGCGGTAGACCGAGGCGTCAAGGTCGCGGTCTTGAAGCAGGATCAATACGCGTTCGACGAGTACACGGTCCTTGAGACCGCGCTCATGGGCCGGGAAGACCTTTGGAAGATCCAACAGGAAAAAGACGCTCTCTACGCCAAGCCCGAGATGACCCATGACGAAGGTATCCGCGCGGCGGATCTTGAGGCGCAATTCGGCGACATGGACGGCTATACGATCACAGCCGCCGCCGGAG
This sequence comes from uncultured bacterium, assembly GCA_964469185.1. Lineage (GTDB taxonomy): Bacteria > Oederibacteriota > Muellerivitia > Muellerivitales > Muellerivitaceae > CAYXYA01. Next base: position 20,420 of record CAYXYA010000004.1, read on the forward strand.
AATTATTGGAAGGTCTCGGCATCGAGACCGAAAAACACGATTGGAAGATGAAACAGCTGACGGGCGGATGGAAAGTGCGGGTTCTTTTAGCCCAGGTGCTTTACGCCAAACCCGATGTGCTGCTCCTCGACGAACCGACCAACAACCTGGATATCCGGACCATCGACTGGCTGGAAGATTATCTGAACGCCTACGAAGGAACCATCATCGTCATCTCGCATGACCGCCATTTCTTGAACCACATC
>CAYXYA010000005.1:0-20041 GCA_964469185.1 uncultured bacterium
GATCGGGTTCATCGAGCGGGGAGAGATCAATTCGACCCTTCAAACCATTCATAAGATCGGGAAAGGCCTTGGCTGCCCTTTAACCCAATTGTTCCGAGGGCTTAAATAATAATTTCTTTCACTCAATTTTCTCTAAATTCGCGAGTTTTGCCAGCAATTGCTTCTTGCCATGATTGGGAAAGGACACCGTGACCTTCAGGTCCTCACCGGAGCCCATCAGGCTGATGACCATTCCCCGGCCGAACTTCTTGTGCTTCACGGTATCTCCCAGGCCGTAAGGCGCCATGACCGCGTCATCGTCCCATTCGGGATCTTTGAGCTCGTCGAACTCTTTTTTCTTGGTGTTCTTCACCTCATAAAGCCCGCCCTGGGTCGCCACAATGTTCGCGGCCTTGCCCGTGACCTGGATCATGTCCTTAGGGATCTCGGAAAGGAACCGCGAGGGCGCCCGCCATTGGGGTGTGCCGTAAACATACCGGCAGGCCGCGCCGGTCATATAGAGGATATCCATCGCCCTTGTCATGCCCACGTAGCAAAGACGGCGCTCTTCCTGCACATCCTTGTCTTCTTCCATCGAGTTGGCATGGGGAAACAAACCCTCTTCCATTCCTGTGATGAAAACAATGGGAAACTCCAGCCCCTTGGCGTTGTGCATTGTCATGAGTGTCACACAATTCTTCTTGTCCTCTAATTTATCCACGTCCGCCGCCAGCGAGACCTGGTCTAAATAACCTTCGAGGCTGGGATTCTCGGCGTATTTTTCGTAGTCCACCACCGAGTTCACCAACTCCTTTAAATTCTCGGCCCGCATCTTGGATTCGATCGTGTCGTCGGAAGCCAGGTCCGTCAAATAACCCGACCGTTCCAGAACGGCTTTTACGAACTCCCCGGGTTTCACCGCGCCCTTGAGGGCGATAAGTTCATCCATCATGCCCACAAAGCCGGCAAGCGCTTGCGTGGCTTTTTTAGGAAAGTCGCCATTTACAGAGGCCTGACGTGCGGATTCCAGCAGGGTGATGTCCTGTTTTTTGGCGGACTCCTCAAGCTTCTCCACCGTGCCGCTGCCAATACCCCGGATGGGAACATTGATCATGCGGCGAAGACTGACGGAGTCTTGGGGATTCACGAGGACATGGAGGTAGGCCAACATGTCTTTGACTTCCTTGCGGTCATAGAACTTGAGGCCCCCCACGATCACGTAGGGGATGTTGTGGCGGCGGCAGGAGTCTTCCAGGACACGGGACTGGGCGTTGGTGCGGTAAAGGATGGCCACGTGCCGATAAGAACGGCCAGGCTCGGCCAACCGTTCATACAGCGTTTTCACCACGAACTCGGCCTCGTCCTTGTCGTCCTCCGCTTGGTAATAGGTGACGGTCTCGCCCATTTCCCGGAGGGAAAAGAGTTCCTTTTCCTTGCGTTGGGAGTTGTTGCGGATGACCGCCTGCGCGGCCTGGATGACCGCCTTCGTGGATCGATAGTTCTGCTCGAGTTTGAACACCTTCGCCCCGGGAAAGTCATGCTCGAAGCGCAGGATGTTGCGGATATCCGCGCCCCGCCAGCCGTAGATGGACTGGTCCGGGTCGCCGACCACGCAAAGATTGTTCAGGGGGCTGGCGATCATGGAAATGAGCTGGTACTGGGCGGCGTTGATGTCCTGGTACTCGTCCACCGAGATATACTCGAAGCGCTTACGGTAGCCTTCTAATATCTCAGGATATTGCTTGAGCAGGGTGACCGCGTTGAAGAGCAGATCGTCGAAATCCATTGCGTTGTTCTGTTTGAGCTTGGTCTGGTACCTAGGATAGATCTGCGCCACTTTTTCCGCGAACACGCCGGTGGCGATCTCCGCGTATTCCTTGGGGGTCATGAGCTCGTTCTTCGCGGAGCTCATATAGGAATGAACGGCGTAAGGATGGACCTGTTTTTCGTCCCACTTCAGGTCCCAAAGGCACTCCTTGATGAGGGCCTTCTGGTCGGAATCATCGTAGATGGTGAAACCGGGTTTATAACCCAACTTCTCCGCGTGAAGCTTGAGGATCTGGAGGCAGAGGGAATGGAATGTGCCGATAAAGATCTCACGGCTTTTTCCCGACACCGACAGATCAGAAATGCGGTCCCGCATAGCTTGCGCCGCTTTATTGGTGAAGGTCACGGCAAATATGCGGAAGGGAGAGACCTTCATCTCCTCGATCAGCCGGATGATACGGAAGGTCACGACTCGGGTCTTGCCGGAGCCGGCCCCGGCGAGGATGAGCGCCGGGCCCGCGTTGTGGACCACCGCTTCCCGCTGCTCTTCGTTAAGGTCTTGATATCGATTCTTCATAAGCTCCAAAAAGAGATGGCGGTAAAAACAAAAAATCCCGACCTGAGTTCAGATCGGGATAAGGAATTGTCCAATAAATGAATTTTAATTGCTAGCTGGATTTCAAACCTTGATCGGAGCCGTTTACTTCTTTTTCTCGACGTAATCCTTGATCTGTTTTCGCGACTCATCGTCCAAAACGATGAATTGAAGGCCGCATTTGGCGCCGCTCTTCCAGGCCAGTTTGGCGTAAACATCCACGGCTTTCTCCTTCTTGATGTTAAAGGTCAACTTCAGGATATCGGTGGCGGCGTGGGTGTCGCCCAGCTCCAGGCAGATGCCGCCTTCGCTCAGGTCGTCGGATTTCGCGGTGATCTCTTTACTTTGAACTTCCAGAATATTGCCGGACTTGGATTGCATAACGGGATGGATCTTCACGTCGCCATCGAACTTGATACGGGAGTGCTTACGTTTTTCGGGTTGTTGGAAGTCCGCCATAAGAATACCTTTTTAAGGAGCGATAACTACCTATGACAATTTTACCGCAAAAAAACCTGAACGGGTAATGGTTTTCCCACTCTTGTGTCCTTCATGCGAATCCGCTGTCGGACTCAGCGATTTTGAATGGAAGGGCTTTCATTATTTATAGAACTCGAGATAAAAAGCAGAGGGTATCCAGCCAGTAACCAAATTGTTCTTCAACCATTTCTGCTGAATCTTCGTAGGAATAACATGTCCATTCGCGTCCAAAGCCCGCGCTTTTAATTTCGGATCATTTTTGAAGCGATGAAGAATGATCTTGGCAATTAAGGGCTCGATCAAAATCGGCCCCTTTCCCTTGTCCATCAGCTTGGTTTTCGACTGGTTATACGCCGCGCCGGTATTTTCCGCGCGGGTCACGGCGGTGATGAGGATGTGGGATGAAAGGGTCAGCGGCTCACGGGTGAGGGAAACCGCCGAGATGGACGCGAACAGGTTGGGTGTTTCCACCGACCAAGACCCGTTGTTGAATTTACGCCGGCCCAAAAAACCCATGAGGGTCTGGAACCTGGGACTGTCCACCTGGATCACTCCCACGTTGCCCTGCCAATAGATCTGGCGCGTGTCGCTTAAAAAGGTCTTTTCCAGGATCTTGACCTTAGCGGTCAGACCGCCCGTGGGATCCGTCAAAAGTTGATGCGAACCGGGATTGAATCCCGAACGGTGGGCCAGGGACTTTAACCGCGTCGCAAGATCCGCCGCGGCGGGATCCTGGGACTTCAGGACATAGAGGCGGCCTTCTTTCAGGTCGCCCCGCAAATAAGCCAGGGACGCCGCCGGCCATTGGGATAACAACAAAGGATCATTGGAAAGATCCGCGTCCAATCCCAGTTCACTCCCCCAGTCCAACCCGGACATCTTCATTCCGAGCGTCGCCGTCCAATTCTCAAAGACGCCGTAGGCCGACATCAGGAGCGGGGCCTCCGCCAGGTACTCGTTCGGGCGGTTATCCTGCCACCAGACCCCGCAAGGCGCCCCTAACGACCTCGTAAGATTCAACTGAGCCGGCAAACTTTCCTCGGGATGAAGCGCCATCGGATCGGCGTGAAAGGCGAGGGGCGATCCGGAACGCGTCGGGAGATCGTTCCACTTTGCTTGATCCAAAGTCAAAAGACCCGCCGGGATGACCGCGGGATCTTGGATGATCGCGTCGGACAGAACGATCTTATTGGGATTCAAGATACAGACGTAGATCCCGTCCGCCTTCAAGGCTGCCACCCAAACGGTCAAATTAGCAGGGGCGCTCGAGACCTTTGACAGGTCCAACCCCGCTAAATTACAGCCATAGGACGCAAGCCTCTGCGCCATGCTGACCGCCTGGCTGGCGTTCGAGCCCGTCCAGTTGTCGCCCAGGACCGTTCCCCAAAAACGTGCCGTCGTTCCGTCGGTAAAAATAAGCTTGTCATAATCAGCTTTAATGGCGCCGTGCTTTCCCGCCGGCGCGTCCAAAAGCCCGCTCATGTCCAAAGCCGTTCCCCGAATGGACCCGGCAGAGGGAACGAAGGGGATCCAGTGCGCGGTATCGCTCGGGGATAGTTTTTCGGGCTTGGGAGAGTCGGCCGAAACGGTCATTTCCTGGTCGCTCGCGGTGATGGCGAAAAGAATAGGAACCGGCATTTTACCGAGCGATTTAAAAAGGATGGTTTGAATGCCTACACCCGGCCGGGGATTTTTCCAGGGAAAGAGATTCACGCCCATTTCGGCGTTCTTGTACTTGTTCCACCAGGCGACGTAACTGAGAGAGGTGTCATCCGCGTACCAAAAATTGCTGAGTTCCGCGCCCACGTGAAGAGGAATGACGACGACCTGGCCGTCGTCATAGACCACATCGTACTCGCCGATCTTGATGTTGGACGCCGTCCCTCCCCACCGGCAAGTGTGGAGGAAGAAAAGCTGCGCGGCTTTGAGGTGCCCCGCCGGAATGGAGACCGCCTCGGGAAAATCCTTCGAGTGATGTCCTTTTAAGACGACGAAAGAATGGCCGTTATTGGATCTCGGATCGAGGATCTGAAAAGGGATGCCGCGAAAGGTCTGAAACCCCGTCGGCATGTTCTTGAAACCGTTCTTCTCTTGCAGGTCCTGAACGTCCTGAACGGATTCCTCGAAAGACTGGGTCGTTCCACGGTTAGCCGTTTTGGAAAGATCTAGATACCGGAACACCGGCGCGTCGGCCCAAACGGCCGTTTGGACCGTCCAGGCGAAAAGAGCGAGAAGGAACGTCCTTTTCATCGGCAGATTACAGGAGCTTTTTGTATTTGTAATACTGGGTGATGATCTGGATGGCTTCTTCCGGCTTATCCACCAAGTGGAAGAGTTTCAAGTCATCCTTATCGATGTACTGGTTGTCGAACAGGGACTTTTTGACCCAATCGAGTCCGCCTTGCCAGAATTTTTTGTTCACCAAAATGATCGGAAAGGGATCGATCTTCCGGGTCTGCACCAGGGTGATGACCTCAAAGAACTCATCCATCGTCCCGAACCCGCCCGGCATGACGATGACCGCCGAGGTATATCGCAAGAACATCACTTTGCGGATAAAAAAATAGTGAAAATTCACAGGCCGGTTGATGTAGGGATTGGACTTTTGCTCGAATGGAAGTTCGATATTGCACCCGACCGACCGGCCCCCCGCCTCATGGGCGCCGCGGTTGGCCGCTTCCATGATGCCCGGGCCGCCGCCGGTGATGATCGAAAAACCTTTTTTGGAGAGCCCAAAAGCGATCTTGCGTGCCTGCTGATAATCGGGGGCGTTCTGAAGGGTCCTGGCAGAGCCGAAAATGGTCACCGCCGGCCGGATATCGCGGAGGGACTCGAAACCTTCCACGAACTCCGACATGATGCGGAACATCCGCCAGGTGTCCTGTTCCTTGAACTCATTGGCGATAAAAGGATTGGCGCTCGCGCCTTTATAGCGCGGGCTTTGCCGGCGCTCGACCAATGGTTTCTTTTTCTTTTTACGGAGTGCCATATGTCCTCTTTCTCGAATGAGTAGCCCTACCCGATGACCGCTTCGCTCCCGCCGCGAAAGGCGTCCCGGATCCGCTGGGCGTGGTCTGTGATCAAGGTCGGCAGATGATCCATTTCAAAATACTTTATCTCGCTGGTTTCCTCGCTCGCCGTCATTGTACCACCAACGACTTTGCACAAAAACGAAACGCGCACCGTATGCCACTCGGAGCCTTGGGCGATATGAAGGGAATTTTGCGGGTCCGAGTAGATGCCGACCAGCCGGATCACTTCCCCGCGAAGGCCGGTCTCTTCATAAAGTTCCCGGAGGCAGGCTTGCGCTAATGTCTCTCCCAGGTCCACATGCCCGCCGGGAATGCACCACATCCCGTTATCGGTACGCTTGGCCAGGAGAACCTCTTTTTTGTCGTTGAACACCACCGCGTTGACCGCGACTTTGGGAGTGGCTTGAGGTTTGTGGGTCATGGGACCATTCCCTTGTTCGCGCAATGGGTCCAGAAACAAAGAATCCCACGCTCCATGAGGAGCGCGGGACCTTGAGCGATCTGCGACAGGCCCTGAGGGGCCCGTAGGGCCGCTCGAAGGGTCAGCGTTTCGAGAACTGGAAGCGTCTGCGGGCTTTCTTGCGTCCGTATTTCTTTCTTTCGACCATGCGCGAATCGCGGGTCAAGAATCCAGCGGCCTTCAAAGGCGCCCGTAGTTCCGTATCCACCTTCAGCAAAGCGCGCGAGATGCCGTGGCGCAAGGCTTCCGCCTGGCCGGTCACTCCTCCGCCCGTGAGGTTGGCTAACACGTCGTACTTGCCGATGGCTGAGACAATCTCCAGCGGCAACTTGATCACGGCCCATTTCATCTCAGGGAAGAATTTTTCGAGAGGCAATCCATTGATGGTGAACAGGCCTTTTCCAGGTCTCAAGATCACCCGAGCCACGGAGGTCTTCCGGCGGCCAGTAGCGGCAAATTGTTCTTTAGTAGCCGGCATTAAGCTTCTCCTCTTTTGGCGCTAAATTGTAAAGTCAAAGGCTGGGGCATCTGGGCGGAATGGGGATGGGTATCACCCTTATAGATATTCACCCGTCCGAACATCTTGTCGCCTTGCGAGGTCTTGGGAAGCATACCCTTGATAGCGTATTCCAAAATCCTCTCCGGCTTGGTCTGACGAAGCACCTTGTACTCTTCGGTCGACAAACCGCCCGGGCGCCCCGAGGTGCGGTGGTGGGCTTTGGTTTCCCATTTTTTACCCGTGAGAACGATCTTCTCGGCGTTGATGATGACCACATGGTCCCCATTTTCAACATGGGGCGTGAAGTTCGTTTTATGTTTTCCGCGCAAGATCGCGGCAACCTGGGACGTCAAGCGGCCCAGCACTTGGTCTTTCGCGTCCACGATCCACCATTTACGCGCGATGTCTTTTGTCGTCGGCAAATAAGTCTTTTGCTCTGTCATGTCTCTTTTAACCAATCCTGTTCTTTAACCACCCGCACCTCCGCGATACGAGGAGGCTTTTTTTACAAGGGCCTGAATTATAAGGGTTTTGGGGTTCGTGTCAAGAGAGCAGACCCTGCGGCGGTGTCCTAATTTGAAACTGTTGTATTTAAAGGGTTTTTAGAATTTGTCTAGTTTTGAGGTTGAAATTGTAATCCTTCGATAACATCTTTAGTGGTATAAGACTTCCCAAGAAGTTTAGTGCCTTAAGAGAGAATTCAATGGCGACATCGACTCAAGCAGTTTCTCACCTTGTTGCAGTTCCAACCGAAACAGCTATTCAAATGACAACCTTTACGGTTTGGCAGGTCATAACCATTTGTTTATCCATTGTTGGTTCGGCAGGTTTTTTATGTTGGTGGTTAAGGGGTCAATTTGCGGGAATGAATTCGAGACTTCAATCGGTTGATACGGATTTGATTTCAATTAAAGGTTGGATGGGTGCATTACTTTCTGCATTAGACAAAAAAGTTGATAACAAAGTTTTACAACAATTAACGCACCAACTTGGAACTTTTAAAGCACAAGCATCAGGCAATCCAATTTCAAATGAAGAGGCAAGTAAGTTAAATAATTATGTAGATATGGTTATTGCTAAAAAAGACTTTACCCCAGTAGAAGCACTTGATTTCAAAACGTTAGTTGAAAAATTTGTTTCTGATGAGGAAATTAAAAAAAATTATGACAAGGCACCACTAGATACTTTATTAATGGTTTCGGGTGGCATTTATGGACGTTTTTATTTGGGGCTAAATACGCCACAAGATAAAAAAGAAACAAAAGCCTAAAATTATTTTTTTATTTTACTCACTATATAAGCCCTAACCGCAGTCTGGGGATCATTTATCGGTAACATACCAAGCACCGTAGCAAACTCGACTTTCCCATGCTCTTCAACTCCCCATCCATAAGCATATTTAGCCGTTGGATGGCGCTTTAATTCAAAGGTTTCCACTTCACCCTCCCATATGGTCTTTCCCTGAAACACTTCCTTTACATGCGTGGTTTTAACGTGTTTTGTCTCGCAAGAAAATCCCTGCATAATTGCATGTGTGAGCGCTTCAATGTAATCGTGCTTAGCCATTTATTTTACTGAGATAGACCTTTCAATTAATTCTTCCATAGTCCAAGCGTGTATTGATAAGCCGGAAGCCATTGCGGGGGTTGTGCGTAAAGATTTATGAATCTTCACGAAATTAATATATCCGAAATGAAGGCCAATAGCCGCACGGAAATTCTCTAATTTTTTGCTGAAAGCATTGGTCAATCGAGTTAAGCGCCTGCAATGCATTCTCATGGTTAAATTTTGAGATTCCACATAGGAAGTTGAAATATGACTTTGATTAGGGTTTCCCACTAGGACTAGCTTTTCAGCTTTGACTAAATCAGGGGGAGAATACTTACCCGTTGCATCCAATGAGGAAGTAAAGGTTTTTACTAACTGAGCGTAATCAATATCATTTCCAAAGGCGAAACTCACAGCCTCACTATAAGATGCCAAAGAATCCGTAGAGAGTTGAATGCGATTTTTCATGCGATTAGATAAGTTAGTCATGAATTTTTCCGTAGTTTCCAAATTTCTTTTCCCTGAATAAAAACAGGGCACTAATTTAGTATCTGCATCAATGGCAACATAAGTCCAAATGTCCCCATTTTCTTTTTTATTTTTATTTGTTTGAATAAGGGTTTTTCTTTTACATCCCACAAATCCCCAAATTTCATCCATTTGAATTCTTTTGCAGGGTAAATTCACCATAGTTTTATCCATCATGTTTGTACATGCTTGCCCTATTTTCACGCCCAAGCGCATGATGGTATCTCGATGAATCCTGGTCATGCGTTCAATCGCTCTAATGCTAGACCCTTCAGCTAGAGCATTAGCCACCAACGCTTGTTTTTCTATCGGCAGATTGTTTGCCATGTCTTTTCTCCTTGAATTTAAACGCTACATTGTTTAATGTATCACAATAAATAAATTAGTCAAGGAATAAATGTGATACAAAAAATAAAAAAGCGTGCACGTGGGAGGCCTGAATTACCCGACCACAAGCGAAGAAGTAAATTTGTTCATGCAAGAATGACGGCTGATGAGAAGGCGAGATTAGACCGTTATTTAAAGGAGAGAGAATTATCGCTTACGGATTTAATTTTAAAGGCCATTGACAAAACCTCATAAGAAGAATAAATGTATTCAAAGAAGGTGCGGAGTTGGAAAGTTAGCCCGATTTTTGCGGGCATGTCCCTATATGTTGAATAGGTAAAGACTTCCCTTGGAACCGCACCTTCTTTCAGTACAAAATGGCGGAGAGCAGTGGAATCGAACCACCCGTGCTGTGAACACGGTTTAGTCGGGATGTACAGCCCAACCCAGCGCCACGCTGATGCCCTCCACCTTTAAAACCTACATTTTTTAAATATCAAAGCAATTAAATTCATCATTCAGCGCCGACTTCCCGATAACGAAACTTATCGTGATGGCTTTTGGTATGTCTTGATTGATTGTTTGTTGGTGTTTAAGAAGATTTTTTTGAGTTTTCGGGATAAGCGTAGTTATCACGAGGAAAAAATCTTTCAAATTAGGACACTGCCGACCCTGCTCAGGACGATGCATTTCCCTTTAAACACCGCCATTTAAGGCTGGAGTCTAAAGCCTTCTGAAATGGGCTCTTCGGACGGATAAAATGGATCAGAACCCTTAATCCTCCGGAGGCTTGTCGTCGCCATGGATCCCATCAAGAACCGCATCCAAACTCTCCAGCAAAAAATTCAACTAAGCCACGACTGCGAAGCCATTCATATCCAAACGGTTTCGGTAGAGAAAGAAGTTCGTGGAGAAGTCGTATGGGCGGGCCAAGTTGAGATATTCGAAGTGAAGGGATATCCTGACGCGAAAACCGCTTACGGGTGGGAAATGACGGACCAGAACGAGCATGTGGAGTGGGTCACCATCCTAGGACTCACCCCCACCATTGATGCCAATAAGGCGGTCCAGGCCTACCTGATGAGCGGACCCGAGTCCTAACGCGTTTAAGAGTTGACCCGAAGACGGAGTTCCCCGTGGATCATCGAAAAAACTACGGTTCCCCGATAGCCCACAACCTGATCTTGCAGGGTCTTTTGCCGGGAAGGTTTATACCGCAAAGGTACCCCGATGATATCCGCCAAATATCCCGGCTTGATCTGACCTAACTGGCCGCCCATTCCCAGCGCCTGGGCCGCCTTGACCGTCCCCAAGCCAAGGATCTCCTGCGCCGGAACTTCCAGGTTGTTTTTTTGGAACAACCTCATCTCGCGAAAGAGCGAAAGGGACCGGTTGCTCGCCAAACTGTCCGTCCCCAGGCAGACCGGGATACGGTGCCTCTTCATTTGTCGGTACCCGAACGGCTTATGTTTGAAATAAGCGTGACTGCCCGGACAATGGACCACCGCGGTCCTGTTCCTCGCCAGGATCTTCAAATCCTTTTCGTTCACCTCGTTCAAATGCACGCCAAGGTCCAATTTGGGGAGCCAGCCTCCGTCATTCAAATACTGTACGGGAGTCGTTCCGCGGGGAATGGTCCAGTCAGGATTCAAGGCTTGGATCCTCTCCGCCATCGGGCCCTTACCGCTTTTGAAATAGCGGCTCTCTTCCGAGCTCTCCGCCACGTGGATCGTCGTCAGTAGGTCCTGATGGTCGTGGAAGTAATGGCGGATGATCTGCAGAAGTTCTTTTGAGACCGTGAAGGGCGTATGCGGGCTGAGTCCCCAGCGGCAAGTCGCCGTGGGCGGCGCGTGATGCGTGACCGCCCGCAGCTTGTCCTGGAACTGTTTCCAGTAGCCTTTCGTGGACGATTGGCCCAGGTCGATGGCCTCAAAAAAAACAAAAGACCGCAGAACAGAATCCCGGAGTAGAGGATAGCTTTCCCAGCTAGTGGAAACATCGCACAGGGTCGTGGTGCCGTAGGCCAAACTTTCTTTGATGCCTGTTTGGATGGAACGTTTGAACTCAGCGTTGGTAGTGGCGCGGCTTTTCACCGCCATTTGGCGCAGCCACTCGCGAAAATCGCGCCGATAGCGCGCCAGACCCTTGAAATGGGTGAAATCCAAGTGACAATGGGCGTTGATCAGGCCAGGCAGGAGTATGGTGTTTCCCAGGTCCAGCATGCGGACAGAGGGGCGGAGATAAAGGTCGCGCCTTTTTCCCACCTGCAAGATGCGGGATCCCTGGACCATGACGAACCCATCCTCGATCGGTCGGGGGCGGTCCATGGTCAAGATCGATCTGGCAAAAAGAACTAATCGCTGGCTCATGGTCCCTAGACTAGCATGAGCCGAAAAAGCTCATAACAGGTAATTTCAGCGGGCTTTAGCCGGCCACTGCGGGGTATTGACCCAAACGGAAGGCATCGCCTAAAGTAGCTTCCCTCATGCTCGATAACAAATTACAAAAATTCCTTTTTCACCTGACCAGTCTTCTGACAACTTGGTTTCCCCGGTTCGGTTCTTGGTTCTTCAACACCGTGATCCCGCCCATCGCCGGGAACAAGCTGTTGATCCGTTATCTCGACCGAAAAAACTTGAAGGTCCTTCAACAAGTCGAGAAATTCGAACACATCCTGGTCATCCCGGACGTTCATATTGGGGACGCCATCATGATGCAAGCGGCCGTCGCCTCTTTCCGAGACTTCTTCCCGGACGCCCGGATCGATTACGTCGTCAAAAAGGCCGTGGCCTGCTTGATCGAAGGCAACCCCGACATCTCCAACCTCTATCCTGTTTTTACGGGCGCCCCCATGCCCAACCAAAGCGACATCGAGCACGTCAAAAGGATCGTGGCCGAGAACCATTACGACCTTTGCTTCAACTGCAGTCCCTTTTTCGAGGACAGCAGCCTTTTCCCGCCGGGACAGAAGATCCTCAACCTCATGACCGTGGCCCCAAAAATGGTCCGGAACGATATTGAAAAAATCGGCAATAACCATTTCCTGTTCCAATGCCATGAGTTTCCCCACCTCCTATTGGAAAAATTACGGCCCGTTCAACGCCGTGAAAAGTTCAAAGGCGTTCCCTTGACCCTGGGAGACAGAGCGATCGATGAGGCGAAAACCTTCCTGGCTTCTAATCGGATCTCGGGAAATGACCCTATTCTTTTTTTCAATCCTGATACCGCCTCGCAGTACACGCGCATCCCCTTTGAAAAACAATTGGAGTTCTTGAAACTTTTGGCCCAATTACCCGTTCATATCTTGCTGGGGTCGGCTTTCACCGCCAAAGGGATCGAGGCCCAATTACTCGAAAGAATGTCCGCCGAGGAGAATAGGAAATTCACCATCGTGCCGACTTCCCTGTCGCTCGACGGTTACAGCGCTCTCATTGATTTCACAGATGTATTCATTTCAGGGGACACGGGACCTTTGCATATGGCCGCCGCGAGAAAGGTTTCCAAGTCTGGAAAATTCTCATTTCGCAATAAGACCTTCGTGATCTCGATCTTCGGAGCGACTCCGCCGCGCATGTCGGGTTATGACTCCACCGACCCGCTCCTGCCTGCCGCGAATCAGGATGTACTCTCGAAAACCTATGTTTCCGAAAGCCTTTGCAGGAATATCACCTGTGTGAATAAGATGGCGAAAACCTGCGTGGTCGTGAGGTGTTTCGAGGTGCTGGACATTCAAACCATCTTTTCAGATATCCAGGATCATGTGAGCAAACTCTCTTCTTCAGCGGCCCATTAACTCTAAAACCTAGCGGGTAACGTACTTTTCCATCTTGGCGAATTTGTCGAAAGGCTTCTTATCCGTCGAGACGCGGCCTTTCGTCCTCAGGACCCTCAACTCCTCATTCGTCGGCTCGACTAAATAACTTGACGGGGAAAAATGATCGAAGGTTATACCCTTCTTTTTGAGATTTTTGATATTGGATTCCATGAGTTTAAGTGAGATGGGCGATGACGAGGCGAGGCGGTAAGTCCAACCCATTCCGAAACAGGGCATATCGACCCGGGCGGTCTTGATGTTCGGGAACACCGAATGAAAAGTCTTATAGATAGTGGCGAACGATTCCGGGAACAAATAATAGTTATCCGTATGGATGCCGATGAGCCCCTTGGGATTCAAGCGCGACTTGCAAAGTTTATAAAATTCACGGGTGTAGAGCATCTTGGACGGACCATGAGGCTCGGTGAGGTCGATGATCAGAACGTCGAATTTCTCGCGGTTCGCTTCCATCCATTTACGGGCGTCTTTGTAGATGATCTCGACCCTTTTGTCCTTCAGGCATTTCTTGATCGCCGGGTAATTCTTATGGCAGAAATCCACGACACCCTTATCCAACTCGACCATCAGAATGCGCTTCAAGCTTTTGAACTTGATCGCCTCCTCAAGCGCGAAACAATCCCCTCCGCCGATGACGCAAATACTTTGAGGATCCTTATGCGCCAGCAAAGGCGCCGAAACCAGGTACTGGTGGTAGCGGTTCTCGTCCCCGTGGCTGATCTGGATCTTGCCGTCGAGGAAAAGCAGGGTTCCAAAAGTCTGGTTCCGGAATATCTCCATGGATTGATATTTCGTCTTGCCTTTATAAAGCGAACGACCTTTATAAACGTGGCCGAAGGTATTCGTGGTCCACTCGGTCTTAACGGGCATGCAGATCTCCTTGAGATAAGTTGGCGCCGATTATACACCAGGCCTCGGGAGGCCCAAGCGTTTTAAGATTTGAGGGGAAAAGGAGGACTAGGTGCCGGAATAATAAGACGCGGACTCGGCCACGGGCCGGAGCGGCAGGTCCGCCGCGCCCGCTTTAAGGTCGTTGTAAACCTTGACCAGCCGGGCGTTCGTGGGATTGATCTTCAGGCTTTGCTCAAAGGCCTCAAGGGCCTCGGTTTTTTCCATCATTTGGAAATAGCAGTAACCCGCCATTTCGTAAGATTGCCAGGAATCATAGTTCTCGTCGGCGGCTTGAAGAAAGTGCGCCAGAGCCCGTTCAAAATGCTTTTCAGCGTAAAAGGTAAGTCCCATGTTGTAATGTTGGATCGCGGAAGAATCGCCGGCTTTCAAAACGGTGGGAAAAGCGAGAAGGAGAAGGCCTAAAATCAGCTGGGTTTTTCTCATTCGTGAATCCTTTTCTTCGGAGGGACTCAAAAGCAAAACCTAAAATCGTTTTTAGTGAATCTACTATACATCGACTCGGAGACTTTGGAAACCATGTTTTAAAAAGAAAAACAGGCTATTTCCGGGGTTTACCCTGCTGGGCCGTGATCGTCGAATGCATGCCCCCGCGGGTATTGAACTGTCCCGTGACCCGGCACCATTTGGGCTTCGCCGCCAAGACAAAATCCTTCAGCATGCGGTTGACCGCATTCTCGTAAAAGATACCCGCGTTGCGGTAGGCCAGGATATAGCTCTTCAAGGATTTCAATTCGAGCACGGACTTCACCGGCTCGTATTCCAGGATGATCGTCCCGAAATCCGGAAGTCCTGTCTTGGGGCAAACGGCGGTGTACTCGGGGATCTCGATGCGGATGGTGTACCCGGGATACTGATTCGGAAAGACCTCAATGGAGGGAAGCTTGATCGCGATACCCGACTTGGCGTGACCCTCGTTGTATTCTTTCAATGTACTTTTTCCTTCCGGTTCTTCGTGTCACCTACCCTGCCAAATTGCGGTTGAAGAGTGTAATCAATGAATCCCATGACATTTCCCCAGGGATCGATAGTCTCCGCCAGCCAGCCCACCGTCGCGTTACGGGGTTCGCAAGCCAATTCAAAACCTTTTTCTTTCAGTTCTTTGAGTGCTTCTTGAGCGTCAGTCACTTCGATCCAAAGACGGGGCTGTTCCAAACCTGAAGGTTTTGTCGTGCCTTTCAGTAAAAGCAAATTAGGATGTTCTTCGCTGATGACCATGACCGCGGCGCCTGCTTGCTCCGAATGGAATTGAAGACGCAATCCCAACCGCGTGTAGTGTTGAACGGCCTGGCTCAGATCACCTACGGTGAAAACCACATGATCGATACCCAACATTTCCATTACAGCCTCCCCAAATAACTTTAATTAATTGACCAGGTTATAAAAAGTATCCCGTTGGTGGGGTTCATAGCCCATTTCCCGGATCAACCTCTGCATCTCCTCGACGCTCATCAAATAACGGAGTCCCGTGGAGGCCACCACATTCTCTTCCAACATGATGCTTCCCAGATCGTTCGCGCCGTACTTCAGCCCGATCTGGCCTATCTTTTTCCCCGGCGTGACCCACGATGACTGAAGGTTCGGTAAACAGTGATTGAGGATGACGCGGGACAAAGCCAGGGTTTTTAGGTATTCCTGACCGCTGGCGCTCTTGAGTCCCAGGCTTTCGTTGCCCGGTTGATAGAGCCATGGGATGAACCCTAGGAATCCGCCGGTCTCTTCCTGCAGTTCCCGGATCCTAAAAATATGCTCGACGCGGTCTTCTACCGTCTCGACGTGCCCGAACATCATGGTCGCCGTGGATCTCATTCCCAGGGAATGGACATCCCTCATCACATTGAGCCATTCTTCGGTCGAGGCTTTCAAAGGAGCGATCTCCTGGCGGACGCGGTCGACCAAGATCTCAGCGCCGCCTCCCGGCATGGAATCCATCCCGGCGGCTTTGAATTTTTTGAGGATCTCAATGACCGGCATGCTGAAAACGCCCGAGAAGTGGACCAATTCCGGGGGCGAAAAAGCGTGAAAGGTGATGTCCGGATGGGCTTGCGTGACCTTGGAGATCATGTCGAGATACCAATCCAGGGTCAGATCAGGGTGATGTCCCCCCTGCAATAAGATCTGCGTGCAACCCTTTTGTTTGGCCTCGGTGATCTTATGGATGATCTTGTCAGCCTCATTGACGTAGCTTTCCTTGTCGCCCTTTTCGCGGTAGAACGCGCAAAATTTGCAATAGGTGACGCAGACATTGGTGTAGTTGATGTTGCGGTCGATCAGGTAGGTGGCGATCTTGTCGCCCTTCGTGCGCACTTTCAAGGCGTCCGCGATGGCGCCCATCTCGTTCAGGCTGGAGTTCTGATAAAGCTCGAGCGCTTCCCGGCGGTTCACCACGTGGCCGTCAAGGATCTTTTCTTGAAGCGTTTCGATCGTCGCGGTCGTCATTACAGGATGAGTCCTTCTTCTTTCAACAGTTTTTGGAATTCCAACTGACCCTTCACTTCCGCCGCGGTATAGGAATAGTCGATGTTCTTTTCCAAATAGGTTTTCAATTCAGCCCGTTGGAAGATCCACATACCGTGGTAATCGTGCACGATCTCCTCGAAATGTTTCAAACCCTCGTTCTTGGACGCTAAAAGATCGTTCTCGATCTCACGGGCGATAGGCACGCTTCTCGCCATCCAAACCGCGTAAACAAAAGGCTTCTGGGTGCGTTGGAACCATTCCTCACCCAGGTCCGTGACCGTCAAGCCCGTCGGGGCGGCGATCAAAGCGTTATCTCCGAATTGAAGCGCTCCTTCCCAGGGTTTCATCTGTCCGGGTTTAAAAGTATCCGCGTCCACATGGACGACTTCCAACTTCTTGGCGCCATACCATTTCTTCAAGATCAACTTGGCCAGCAATACGGAAGTTTGCGACCGGGAATCCGCGAAGAGTCTTTCGACATTTTGAAGCGGTCCATTCGAGAGAATGCGCACGCTTTTCACGGGGCCTTTCGAACCGATGGCCCCGATGGGGATGATGGTCAAGCCCGGATTCAACAAGTAGGCGGCGATAGGCGCCAAAGCCACGTCGAGACGACCCTCTTTTAACAACTGGCCCATCTGAATGGGAGCAACATCGATCACTTGGTGGTGTTTACGCAATTGCCAAGCTAAAGGCTGGGCGTTCAAGAAAGGCACCAACCCGATCTTCATGGGCTTCGAAGTGAATTTCAATTCAACAGGCGGCGGTGGAGGAGCCGGAGCGGCCGCTGGAACCGCTGGCGTTGCCGGTGCGGTCGCAGTAGCTACCGGAGCAGGTGCTGCAGGAGTCTGTTCCGCTGGAGTATTGGCTGTCGTGTCACTCATTGTCGCTGTTTCCTTTAGTTAATATTAGGAAGCCGTCACGGCTTCAGAAACCGTCTGTTCGTTATACAAAGTGTCCCGTTCCACGGGCACCCGGCCCGCGTCGCGAATGAGCTTCCTGAGGTCCGGAACGGTCATGATCTCCGGCGTCTCGGCGCCCGCCATATGATAAATCTTTTCCTCGATGACCGTACCATCAATGTCGTCCACCCCATAAGACAGGGAAAGCTGCGCCAAACGCACTCCCAGCATGATCCAATAGGCCTTGATGTGCGGGAAGTTATCCAAGAAAACACGGCCGATCGCCAGGGTTTTCAGGTCCTCCATTCCGCTGGGCCGGGCAAAGTGATCCATCTGGGTATGGTCGGGGTGGAACGCCAGGGGGATGAAGGTTTGGAACCCGCCTGTCTCGTCCTGAAGTTTCCGGAGACGACTCATATGGTCCACCCGGTGCTCATACTTCTCGATATGGCCGTAAAGCATGGTGGCGTTCGTACGAAGGCCCAGTTTGTGGGCGGTCCTATGGACTTCCAGCCATTGCTCGGCGTTCGCCTTGCCGGGGCAAATTTCTTCCCGAACCTCGGGGTGGAATATCTCCGCTCCTCCGCCCGGCATCGAATCCAAACCCGCTGATTTCAAACGGGTTAGGACTTGTTCATAGGTCATATTGTATTTGTCGGCGAAAAAGTTGATCTCCACACCCGTGAAGCATTTCAAATGCACGCTCGGCACCGTTTTCTTCAGGAGCCGAAGCATGGTCTCGTACCACTCAAAATCATAAGTCGGATGAAGACCTCCGACGATATGGATCTCGGTGATGTGTTCTTTCTCGTAAGCTTCTTTTGCCTTTTGGGCGATCTGTTGGTGGGTAAATTCATAAGCTCCTTCCTCTCCCTGAAAACGGGAAAAAGCGCAGAACTTACAGGTGGTCGCGCAAACGTTCGTGTAATCGATATGGCGGTTGATGTTGTAGTAGGTGTTATTGCCGTTCTTTTTTTCGCGGACCAGATCGGCCATCGCGCCCAAGGTGTAAGGATCGTTGGTATTGTAAAGCCGGAGCGCTTCCGCTTCATCGATGCGGATACCCGCCTCGACCTTCTCGTAAATATCTTTGATGGGTGATCGGTCTAAAAGCCGTTTGAAAGCCAAAGAGTCGCTCCTACGATCACGAAATAGAGAACCGAGATCCATCCATTCACAGCCATCATTTGCGGTGAAAGGGTGATCCGGGTTTCGGGGCCAAGTGGTTGAAGGGAATAGGCCTTTTTGTGCTGGTAAACCAGGGCCGCGCCGACCAAACCAACTCCCGCGTAATAGGAGGACGGGAACCCGCACTGCGCTCCGAAGCCAGCGAGAAATCCTAACATAGCTCCATGGAAGAATCGAGAGGCTTGGACGCTGTTCAAAACACCCCAGCGTTCTACCCAGGAATGAAGCCCCGCCTGTTTATCGAAAGTCTCGTCTTGGGTGGCGTATAAAATATCGAACCCCGCGAGAAAACAGATCACCGCCGCGGCCAGCCAAAAGGGCGCGACCTCTAATTGACCCTTTGCGGCCACCCAAGCTCCCACCGGAGCGATGCCTAGAGCCAATCCCAAAAAAAGATGCGAGGTCCAGGTAAAACGCTTCGTGTAGGAATAAAAAAAAAGGATGGCCAAAGCGATGGGGGAAAGTTTGAAGGCCAAGGGATTGATGAAATAACAGGTGCCCACGAAACCGAATCCGCAGATCCACACCAATAGCCGCGCCTGCCAGGGTTTGACCCGGCCCGAAGGGATCTCCCGGTCCCGCGTACGGGGATTTCGCGCGTCGACATCCGCGTCCACCAGACGGTTGTAAGCCATCGCGGCACTGCGGGCCAAAACCATGGCGAAAACAACAAGGAAAAAGATCCGCAACGGCGGTTTTCCGTGGGTCGCGGTAAAGAGGCTGGCCAAAGCGAAAGGAAGAGCGAACACAGAATGCGGAAGGACAACGAGGTTGGAAAAAGCACGAAGTTTATTCAACATGGTTTGTACGCCTTCGGTTAGAGATGAGAAGTTAACTACTAACTTCTCACTCCTCACTTCTAACTTGTGTTTTTGACTCTTCCGCACGCCAGCGGTTGGAAACCTCAGCTCGGACGCCAGCGTGGTCATAAACGCGCGCCACGACCGTATCCACCAGTTCCTCGATGGACTTGGGATTACCGTAAAAACTGGGCGTGGCCGGAATGATGTGGGCTCCCGCCAAGGTTAGAAGTTCCATGTTCTTGATCTGGATGAGCGACAAGGGGGTTTCGCGGGGCACCAGTATCAGCTTGCGGCGTTCTTTTAAAAACACTTCCCCGGCCCGGGTGATCAAGTTATCGGCGATGCCATGGGCCACCTTTCCCAGCGTCGCCGTGGAGCATGGAATGACCACCATCGCCTCGAATTTATGCGAACCGCTTGCCACCGGGGCTGTCAGATCTTTCTCGTCCCATTCATGGACATGTGGCGGCAGGTTCAGTCCACCCTCATGCGAAGCGACGATCCTGGCGGACGAGGAAACAGCCGCGTGCACTTCCCAATCGTCATAGGGAAAGTGCTGGAAAAAACGGCGGGCATAAATGGTCCCCGACGCCCCGGTCACCGCCACAAATATCTTTTTAACTTTATGTTTTTCTTCCAATTCCTAACTCCTCACTTCTAATTCCTAACTTTACTTTCTAACGCCCATCACGCTGTAAGCCACGCCCAACATGCGGGCTTCGATGGTGACGT
>CAYXYA010000006.1:0-1530 GCA_964469185.1 uncultured bacterium
CCAGATCACCAACACATCCGTCCCCGACTCTTCAATGGCTTTTTCTGCGGCTTTCCTGAAAAAAATCAAGGGCGCGTTCTTGGCAGGACTGCCGCTGCCCGGGTGAATGACAAGTGGGTTGGTTACGCCCAGGAATTCGCATAAAAGAGCGCCTCGCTCTTTGACCTCTTTTGAAAGGGTCAAACGGGCCGAGGGGATGGTTTCGGCCGGGAGTCGTTCCGGCTGGACTAGTTGGAGCCAATATTCGCCTGCCCATTTTTCTTTTTTGAGGAACGTCTCAAAAGGCACAGAGGGTTGGTGAATGGTCAAGCCGGTAAAAGGTTTTAACCGGTCAATGATCTTGTCGTCCTTCTCTTTGAGGAAAAGGTAGAGGTTTGTAAAGCCGCTCCAAAAGGAGCCGTCCAACGGGCCGTCTGAAAGCAAGACCTGCGAAAGCGCCTCGAACGGAACAACTCGTTCCACATTTAAAAGGGAATGGCCAAGCTGAACATAAGGCCAGGTGCCCGCCACGGTGACGGATGAACTGGTTTGAAACGACTGAAGAGCGGGGAGCGTTAAGATCGCGTCTCCCAGACCGCCCGCGGCTAAAACCAGCGTTTTAGAAGGATGGGACATGGCGGTATTATATCCAGCCGGTCAAATGATGTGGATTCCATTGATTTCTTGACCTTGAATCCCTTCGTCGCATGCCGGATAATCACTTCGCTACCATTTTTCTAGGAGTTTTTCGTGTCCGAACAATTTTATGAAATCGAACGCCGCAAAACCCGTCCTGTCATGGTCGGGAAGGTTCAAGTCGGCGGAGGCGCGCCCGTCTCCATTCAATCCATGACCAGCACGCACACCTATGACGTGCAGGAAACTATCGACCAGATCAAACGCCTGGAAGATGCGGGCTGCGAGATCATCCGCGTGACGGTGGAAAGCCCTCAGTCCTTGAAGGTCCTCGATAAGATCAAAGCGGCCATGACGGTTCCCTTAGTGGCCGATATTCATTTCGCTTATACCATGGCCCTCGGCGCCATTGACGCGGGGGCGGATAAGATCCGTATCAATCCGGGAAATATCGGCGGCATGGAGCGCTTGGCCCAGGTGGTCGACAAGTGCAAAAAATTCAACATTGCCATGCGGGTTGGTGTGAACTCCGGCTCCCTGGAAAAAGACCTATTGGAGAAACACGGCCATCCGACGGCCGAGGCGATCGTAGAATCGGCCATGCGGCACATCAAGTTCATCGAATCTTTGGGTTATCACAACATGATCATTTCCGTGAAGAGTTCCCACGTCCCGACTATGATCCAGTCCTACCGTTTGTTGGCGAAGCAATGCGACTATCCTTTCCATGTTGGTGTTACCGAAGCTGGCACGAAGATGCAGGGTACGGTGAAAAGTTCCGCGGGTATCGGAGCGGTTCTGTCGGACGGCATCGGCGATACTATCCGCGTTTCCTTGACCGCTGATCCGGTGGAAGAAGTGAAAGTCGCGACCCACATGCTCAGGGCCTTGGGCTACCGCAAAGAAGGTATCGAT
>CAYXYA010000006.1:1540-12379 GCA_964469185.1 uncultured bacterium
CCCACCTGCGGCCGCTGTCACGTGGATCTTGAAAAGATGGTCGATCAGGTGGAAACCGCGACACTCACCATGAAAACCCCGATGCGGGTCGCCATTATGGGTTGTGTGGTCAACGGGCTGGGCGAGGGCGCGGAAGCGGACATCGGCATTTGTTCCGAAAAGGGACATGGAGTCATCATCGAGAAGGGCGAGATCAAGACCCGTCTTAAAGAAGAAGAGTTGGTCCCTCATTTGATCAGTGAGATCAAGAAACGCCACGAAGCGATGACCAAAAAGGCTTAACCGAGCCGAAACTTCTTGCTGAAATTCTTTGTTTGACGAAAATAAGCTATCCCCAGGGGCGTGAGTCATCGCGCCCCTGAGTTATTTTAAAGGACATCCATGCGAGTCTCTAAAGCCTTCATCCCTACAGTCAAAGAAACACCCCAAGAAGCCGAGATCCCTTCCCATAAACTCATGCTGCGCGCGGGGCTCATGCGCAAGGTAGCCTCGGGTTTTTATGAGTATCTGCCTTTGGGACAGAAAGTCATTCTGAAGGTCGCGCAGATCATCCGAGAAGAAATGGAAAGGGCCGGCGCGCAGGAAGTTCTCATGCCCATCATGACTCCCGCCGAATTGTGGCAGGAAACGGGCCGCTGGCAGAAATACGGCAAGGAATTGATGAGGGTGAAAGACCGCCACGACCGCGATTACGCTTTAGGGCCCACTCATGAGGAAGTCATCACCGACCTGGTGCGCCGGGAACTTAAAAGCTACAAACAACTGCCAATGAACCTTTTCCAGATCGCCACCAAGTTCCGCGATGAGGTGCGTCCCCGCTTTGGCGTGATGCGCAGCCGCGAGTTCTTGATGAAGGACGGCTATTCCTTTGATGTGGATGACGCGGCGGCGGATAAGACCTACTGGATCATGTTCGAGGCCTACAAACGTATTTTCAAGCGGTGCGGGTTCATCTGTTCGCCGGTAGAAGCGGACTCGGGACTGATTGGCGGCAGTTTTACACACGAGTTCATGGCCCTGGCGGAAACAGGTGAGGCGGCCGTGGCCATGTGTTCTGCCTGCGATTACGCGGCTAATATGGAAAAGGCCAATGGAGTCCCTTCGGCCCACGCGGCTGCGACGACGGGCGGGCCCTTTCAAAAAGTGAACACACCCGGGAAACATACAGTCGAGCATGTCGGCGAACTCCTCAAGCTCCCAGCCCAGCAATTCATCAAGACCCTCATCTTTATCGCCGACGGCAAGCCGGTAGCGGTCATGGTGCGCGGCGACCACGAGGTGAATGAGATCAAGGTCCAAAATCATCTGCAGGCGGGCGAGATCGCTCTGGCGAGCGGCGAAAAAGTCTATGAAGTCACGAAGGCGCCGGTGGGTTTCGCGGGGCCCGTGGGACTCAAGGGCGTGAGGATGATCGCGGACAAGGCTCTGCAAGGCGGTCATCAATATGTGACGGGCGGCCTGGAAAAAGACATCCACTTCACGAATGTCGAGTTTGGCCGGGATTGCGCTGAACCCGAATGGGGCGATTTCCGCAGCGTGGTTTCGGGTGATGGATGCCCCAAGTGCGGTAAGCCCTTAAAAGTAGGTCGTGGTATCGAGGTGGGTCAGACCTTCAAACTGGGCACCAAATATTCCACCGCCATGAAATGCGTTTATTTGGGCGAGGACGGCAAGGATAAAGAAGCCGTGATGGGCTGTTACGGCATCGGCGTGACCCGCACGGTGGCGGCGACGATCGAACAGCACAATGACGCGGACGGCATCATCTGGCCCATCTCCACGGCGCCCTATCAGGTTCACCTGCTTTTGCTCAATCCCGCCGAGCCTGAAGTGGCGAAGGTGGCCGACCAATGTTACGAGGATCTAAAAAAGGCCGGTTACGAGGTTCTCTACGATGACCGCATGGAAGCCTCCGCGGGGTTCAAGTTCAAGGACGCGGACCTTTTGGGGATGCCCCTGTCCGTCCGGATCGGCGCGAGAGGTTTGAAAGAGGGTCTGGTCGAGATCAAACGCCGCAGGGAAAAGGACGTGGTGAAGATTCCCGTGGCGGAGGTTCTCGCGAAGCTCAAGGAATTAGCCGCCGCCGAATGGCAGATGTGCACTCCGTAAATTCTATGGATCAATTTCGTTCAAGGAATTAAGTTTTGAAAATCGCTCTCGTCACCGACACCTATTTCCCCCGCATCAACGGCGTTTCCACCTCGACCCAGATCTTCGCTGAGGAGTACATCAAACTCGGACATGAAGTCCATATCTACGCCCCGGAATTTCCAAACAGCATGGATGAAGGCGGTCATCTTCATATCCATCGTTTTCCATCGATCTATCTTTTTTTCGATCCAGAGGACCGTTTGGGTATCCCCGCCTGGGACAAGAAATTGGTCCGGCAGTTCATCGACGAGAAGTTCGATATCGTCCATACTCAGACGCCTTTTACCATCGGCGGTCCGGCGGTGAAGTGGGCGCGAAAGAGCGGCGCCAAGGTAGTTCACACTTATCACACTCTTTTCGCGGCTTACACCCAGCATTATCTTTGGTTCCTGCCGAAGGCTGTCGGCATCTGGTACGCCAAATCAGCGAGCCGGCGTTACTGCAATTCTTGCGACCTGCTCATCACGCCTTCTACCGAAATGAGGGACGTGCTTTTGAGTTACGATGTGATGAAACCCATCGAAGTCATTCCCACGGGCATTCGTTTGGAAAGATTCGTGGGCAGGGACGGCAATAGATTCCGCGAACTCAAAGACTACAAGCCCGATGACAGACTGCTTCTCTTCATGGGCCGGGTGGCCGAGGAGAAGAACATCGACTTTCTCTTAAGAGTTGTCAACAACCTCAGGCCCCGTGTGGCGAATTTAAAATTCCTCATCGCCGGTGAGGGTGCGGCCAAAAAACGGCTGGAAAAAATGGTCGATGAGATGGGGATGGAAAATTGTGTTCACTTCGCGGGTTATTTGAGCAAGGAGGATTGGCGCGACTGTTACGCCGCGGCGGACCTTTTTGTCTTTGCCTCTATCACCGAAACCCAGGGGCTCGTGGTGACCGAAGCTATGGCCGCTGGCACGCCGGTCGTCGCTGTGGGTGAAATGGGCATCAAGGATGTCATGGCCTCCGGCAAGGGCGGGCTGGTGACGCGACTTGACGAGAAAGAATTCACCGAAGCGGTTTACCGTATGCTGACCGATAAGGCCTTATACGACAAGAAAAAGTCCGAAACCCTGGCGGAAGCCGATAAATGGTCTTCCGCCTCGATGGCTAAACGCATGCTTAATGCTTATGAAAAACTCCTTCAAGGTTGAACATTGATCCACTCAAAGTCTATTTTTAAGATAGCGGGTTTGGGGCTCATAATTCTGGTCTGCCTTGTCCCTTCGCGTGTTTTCGCGGAAGGGGAATGGTCTTTTCTTCCGCCTTCCACCCTATTTAAACCCCTTATTGGCGATCCTCGCGAACCCCTGACCGGCATCATCGCTTATCTGGATCAAGCTCGTTATGAGGGGCAGATAGGTTCTACTGTCGAGTTGTTGCGCTACGATCCCGGGGACCAAACCCAATGGGGTTGGGGATGTTTCGGCTCGGGATATATTCTGTTGGACCAGAATGGCGCGACATTTCCCATGTTGGACGGGGATTGGTATTTTGGCAGCTATTTCAGCGAGAAAAGCGGCCCATTTTCGATACGATTAGAGGGTCTGCATGTCAGCTCCCATTTGGGGGATTCGCTCCAGGGTATAAAGATCCCTCTTTATTATCTTCCGACCGCTGTTCCTTATAGCCGCGAAAACCTGAATGTAACCTTTTCTATTCAACCTTCTGAGTCTTGCCGTTTTTACGCCGGGATGGGAGCGTGGGACAGCACGCCCGTGGATCCTTTTTTTGCCTCATTCGGCAGTGAGTTCTATTCTCCTGATTGGCCGATTGGCGGGACTTCAATGCGCGCTTACAGCACTTTTTCTCTTCAATGGAAAGGCGATGTCGGGGTTTGGGAAAAGGAGATCCAATTGGGTTTGCAATGGAAGACGGATAACGGTTCGGGCCGCGCCCTGAGAACGGCGCTTGTTTTTTATAGCGGCGATAGTCAGTTCGGACAGTTTTACGACCAGTTCGATGAGCATCTCGCCTTGGCGACTTATTTTGATTTTTAGAGGACGGATAGTTTGAAAAAGGATCTATTTTTAATATTATTTTTAACATGCCTTTGGACGACAGTCCCGCGTGCAGCGGCGGCTGAAACTTGGGATTTTTTACCGGCAGAGCCGCTATTCAGTCCGCTCATCGGCGATCTACGAGAGCCCCATGACAATATCAGCGCTCAGACCAATCAAAGCCGTTTTGAAGGCATGGTGGGACAAGGCATCGAACTTTTACAGTGGCAACCAGACGATGTCACCCATTGGGGATGGGGTATCGAGGGGGCCAGCTATATCGAGTTGGACTCTCTCGGAAACGCCATGTTCCCGGAGCGGGTGAGCGACTGGCAATTCGGCACTTACTTCAGCATGAAGTCCAATGATCTATCTTTCCGATTGCAATATCTCCATGTCAGCTCGCATCTGGGCGACGAGCTTTTTTATGCCATCCCCCGGATCATCTATTCCCGTGAGAGCCTGCGTCTGACCGCTTCCTATAACTTCTCGGATTCTTTCCGTTTATATGGGGGCTTGGGCTATTGGACCCATCTTTCACCCAACGTCAATGACTCCCGTCTTTTTGGCCACGCGGGGCTGGAACTCTATACCGGTTTCTTTTCCTTTATCGCCGGTACGGCGGGGCGCGGCTATTTCAGCTATGACCTCCAGGTTTTTGGCGAGGCGGGCGGCGTGACCGATCAAACCTTTCAGGCGGGATTGCAATGGAAGTGGAAGAAAGACAGCCATCAGTCCATCCGTATGGCGCTTTTGTACTATGCGGGTAACAGTCAATATGGCCAGTTTTACCAGCTGCCTGAAAGCTATTGGGGACTTGGCATCTTTTTTGATCCGTAAAAAATAAATCAACCAAAAATTTTTTCATCGGCGTTTATTTTGAAATGAAAGTTGTTGATTTTTCCTACCCGAGTTGTATAGTTCAAAAAGCAGTCCCCAAGCCCCTTACATTACCTTCAATAACCGTTGTGGAGGCAGGATGACGCCCGTAAGCACCCCCCTGACTTCCGACCCCGAAACCGCAGCCTCCCCGTTTTTCGCTTTGTTACAGCAGATCCCCCTCGAATGTTATGAAAAAGAGCGCTTTATGGAATCTGAAGTGCTCGGCGTGCAAATTTACCCAGAAAAGGGCTTTCTTGTTTTGCGCCTCAAGATGCAAACGCCTGTCACGCCAACCTGCTACGGCAATGTCTCTCGCTATTTAAAGGAAAGCCTGCCCGGGGTGAACCGAGTCATCCTCGATGTCCATTACCCCGCCTCGGTCATCTCACCCGCTGATTACGTCGCCGCCCACGAGAAGGATTTTCTCTTTTGCGTCATGGAAGAGGCTGGGATCGCCGAAGGTTGGTTTTCCCACTATAAGATCGTCATCCAGAACTTCGACCTGTCCTTCCAGGTCCCCCATGAATTGGCCCGCCAGCAGATGGAGCGCGGGCAATGCGTCAAGTTCGTCAGGGACATCCTGAAAGACCGCTGCGGGGCCGAGGTAAAGACCTCTTTGGTCATCAATTCAGCTGTCCTGCCCGACTTGCCTCCGATCGCAGAGGAGAAGCTGGCGGAAAACGCCGCCCCCAAGAGCGCCCCTTCCGTCGTCATTTATGGGCGAAAAATCGCCGAAGAGCCTCAAACCATGAATGTCACCGACGAGGCGAACGGCTACGTGGCACAGGGCGAGATCATCATGTATGAGGAGCGCCAAACCCGAAGCGGACGGTTCCTCATCAAATTGACCATCACCGATTACACTGATTCGCTGGACGTGCGGTTTTTTCACGAGAACGACGGTAAATACAAGGGCGAGTTGAAAGAGCGGGACTGGATCAAAGTGCGGGGGGACCTTCGGTTTGATAAGTATCAAGCCAATGAGCTCACTTTGGGCGCCAGGGACATCCTGAAGATTGCGGCGCCTGAAACCAGGATGGATACGGCCACCGAGAAGCGCGTGGAGCTTCATTGCCACACCCAAATGAGCCGTATGGACGGACTCTCCAAGATCGAGCGGTTGATCGAAAAGGCGGCCAAATGGGGGCATCAGGCTATCGCCATTACCGACCACGGGGTGGTCCAGGCCTATCCGGAGGCCAAAGCCGCGGCGAAAAAGCACGGTATCAAGCTGATCTTGGGCATCGAGGGCTATCTCGTGGATGAGTTCAAACGCGAGAAGGGCATGCCCATTTATCACATCATTCTCCTGGTCAAGAACAAGATTGGCCTCAAGAACCTCTATAAACTCGTTTCGCAGAGCCACATGAACTACTTCTATAAACGGCCTTTGATCCCCAAAGCTTTGCTGGAACAACACCGGGAAGGGTTGGTGGTGGGTTCGGCCTGTGAGCAGGGCGAGATATGGCAGCATCTCCTCAAGAAAACGAAGCCCATCGAAGAAGTGGCCAAGTTTTACGATTACGTCGAGATCCAGCCCTGCGCCAATAACGAGTTCATGATCTCCGACGGAACCGTGAAAGACATGCAGGAACTCCAAAGCCTCACCAAGACCATTTATGACGCGGGCAAGAAGCTCGGAAAGTTGGTCGTAGCCACGGGGGATTCCCACTTTATCGAGCCCCATGACGACGTTTATCGGAAGATCTTGCACGCGGGGATGGGTTACGGCGTGGAGCGCCAGGCACCGCTTTATTTCAAGACCACGAACGAACTCAAAGAAGATTTCAACTATTTTGACGCGGAAGTCGCCCACGAACTGGTGGTCACCAATCCGAAAAAAGTCGCGGAGATGATCGAGGATGTCGAACCTCTCCCGAGCCAAACCCTCTCACCCAGTTGGGAAGGGGCGGAAGAGTTGCTTCGAAAGACCGCCACCGAGCGGGCTCATGAGCTTTACGGCGACGCGTTACCCGGTTTCATCGAAAAGCGTCTTCAAAAAGAACTCGACGCCATCATCAACAATAAATTCGCGACCCTCTACGTTATCGCGATGAAGCTGGTCAAAAAATCTCTGTCGGATGGTTATATCGTGGGAAGTAGGGGTAGTGTCGGTAGTTCTTTCGTCGCCTTCCTCGCCGGCATCACCGAAGTGAATCCATTGCCGCCTCATTGGCGCTGTGAGACCGACCGCCTTCATGAGTTCCCCGAGAATCCCTCCTCCACCGCGGGAGTGGATCTTCCCGCGAAGAATTGCCCGAAGTGCGGCAAGCCGATGACCCGGGATGGGTTCAGTATCGCTTTCGAGGTCTTCATGGGGTTCAAGGGCGACAAGATGCCGGATATCGACCTGAATTTCTCGGGGGAATATCAGCATACGGCTCATAAATATGTGGAAGAGCTATTCGGAAAAGACCATTGCTTTCGAGCGGGAACAATATCCGCCGTGAAGGACAAGATCGCTTTTGGTTTCGTGAAAAAGTATATGGAAGAAGCGGGAAAGACGTCCCGTAACGCTGAACTCAACCGTTTAGTGAAAGGTTGCTCGGGCACTTCCAAGACCACCGGCCAGCATCCTGGGGGTATCGTCATCCTTCCCAAGAATATGGAGATCACTGACGTTTGTCCGGTTCAATATCCCGCGGATAATAAAGACGGGGATGTCATCACCACCCACTTTGATTACGACAGCATGCACGATTGCCTGGTGAAGCTCGACATTCTGGGTCATGACAATCCCACCAGTCTTAAACGCCTTGAGACGATGACCGGTGTGAACCCGGTGGCCATCGCGCTGAATGATGAAAAGACCATGAGTCTTTTCTCCAACACGAGCGCGCTGAACTTGAAAGAAAAGATCGAGAAGGATTTAGGTACGCTCGGCGTGCCAGAATTCGGCACTTCTTTCGCCATGGACATGTTGCGGGACACGAGGCCGACCAAGTTCGAGCATCTGGTCCGCCTGTCGGGTCTGGCGCATGGAACGGATGTGTGGCTGGGCAACGCTCAGGACCTGATCAAAAACAAAACTGCAACGCTATCCAGCGTCATTTCTACCCGTGATGACATGTTGAACGACCTCAGGGCCCGGGGTATGGACGAGGCTTTGGCCTTCAAGGCTATGGAAGACGTGCGCAAGGGTAAAGGTTTGAAACCGGAATATGAGCAGGCCATGACGGCGTCTAAAACGCCTCCTTGGTATATCGAGAGCTGCCGGAAGATCAAATATATTTTTCCGAAGGCCCACGCGGTGGCTTACTGCATCATGAGTTTTCGCATCGCTTATTTTAAAGTGCACCATCCTTTGGCTTTTTACGCGGACTATTTCACCAACAAAGCCTTTGGTTTTGACGCGACGGTGGCTTGCGGCGGTCTGGGCCGCGTGCGCGACCGCATCAAACTGACCCGTTCGATCGAAAAACCGACGAATAAGGAACTGGATGAGGCCGCTGTTTTGGAAGTGGTGGATGAGGTTTATGCCCGCGGTTATAAGTTCTTGCCGGTGGACATCTACAAATCTGACAACCTGCTGTTCCAGATCGAGGAATCCAACGGCGAGAAGATGTTGCGCCCACCCCTTATCAGCCTGGCGGGGTTAGGCGAAACGGTCGCCTTGTCCATCAAAGAGGACCGCGTGAAAGAGCCCTATACCTCGATCGAGGATATCGTTCAGCGCTGCCGTGTGAACAAGAACGTCATCGAGATCCTCAAAGACCACGGGTGTCTCAAGGGTCTGCCCGATTCCAAGCAGGTTTCACTCTTTTAATCTCATGTGCCTCGAAAACTCTTTGTTTTCAGGCTTTTAAGCCCATGACTCTTGCCATACCCCATTCTTTCTGATAAAACATACTCGAATTTAAGGCAGTCCCAAAAAGTGGGCCCTTCACCGGCCTACTTTTTTTTTCTCTAGATGGGGCAGGACAAGCTTTGCATCACCACCAGACGGCCGAAAGGCCGTTTGTTGTTTGCGGACTTGGAGCCGAAATATGGGTTTTCTGGATGAACCAAAGACGGGACAGCTTCGGCAGATCGCCGAGGCGGTGGTCAAAGACAACTTTTTAGAGCTCTTTGATCTGGTGGTCCGCCCGCAAGGCGGAAAGCTGCATTTGACCGTGATTTTAGATAAGAAAAGTGGTCTGGTAACCCTAGACGAATGCGCGATAGTGAGCCGGGAGTTCGAGAAGAGGCTGGATGAGTTGGACCTGATCGGTCCTGCCTATCTTCTGGAAGTCTCTTCGCCGGGGATGGACAGGCCCTTACGGCACTTGGACGATTGCCGCAGGTTCCAGGGCAAGTTGGCGCAGTTTGTGTTTCACCAACCGGTGGAAGGGCTCAGTACCTTCCGGGGCCGACTGGGTGAGGTGAAGGAAGACAAGGTCGAGCTGACCGAGGGAAGCAGGACGCTTTGGGTGCCTTTCGGGGCGGTCAAGCGGGCGAATCTGGTAGTGGAGCTATAAAAAAGTTAGGAATTAGGAGTTCGCAGTTAGGAGTTGACGTCAACTTCTAATTCAACACTTCTAACTTCAAACTCCGAACGTGAGTGAGGGATTATGGGTAACGAATTAGCGTTGGTGATGAGCCAGCTAGAACATATAAAGCGCATCGACAAGAAAAAATTGATCGAAGCGATCCAAGCCGCCTTGTCCTCGGCCGCCAAGAAGATCTATGGCGCGGGCCAAGAAGTGGACGTCGAATTCGACGACATTAACTATGAATTCCACGCTTTTTACCTCAAAGAAGTGGTTGAAACCATTACCGACAGCACTAACCAAGTCAATTTGGCGGATGCCCGCAAGTTGGATAAAGACGCCGAGATCGGCGGAGTGCTCAAAGTCCTCATTCCGACCGAACAGTTCGGCCGCATCGCGGCTCAAACCGCCAAACAGGTCATCGTCCAACGCGTCCAGGACGCCGAGCGCCAAAGCGTTTACGATCAGTTCAAAGAAAAAGAAGGCGACCTCATTACGGGCAGTATCCTCCGTTATGAAGGCCGCAATGTCATCGTGTCCCTCGGCGACGCCGAAGCCATGATGCCGGCCAAAGAACAAGTACCCCGTGAGCGCTATGCTACGGGCGACCGCATGAAATTACTCGTCCTGGAAGTGCGTAAGACCGTAAAGGGTCCCGCGATCATCGTCACCCGAGCCCATCCGAACCTGGTGCGAAAATTATTCGAACTTGAAGTCCCTGAAATTTATGACGGCGCCGTGAAAATCGAAAGCGTGGCTCGTGAACCTGGAGCTCGCACCAAGATCTCCGTGCGCGCGATGGGCGACGACCGTGTTGATCCTGTCGGAGCCTGCGTCGGCGTGAAGGGTATCCGTGTCCAAAACATCGTGGATGAGATCCATGGTGAAAAAGTTGATATCGTTCGCTGGGATTCAGAACCCAACAATTACCTCTCGAACGCTTTGTCGCCGGCAAAGATCTCCCGGATCGTTTTTCATCCCGAGATCCCCTCGGCGGAAGTCATTGTGCCCAACGACCAGCTTTCGCTGGCCATCGGCAAAAAGGGCCAAAACGCCCGTCTTGCGGCCCGATTGACGGGTATCAAGATCGACATCAAGAACGAGGAACAACACACTCAAGAAGAACGCGCCCGCATGGACGCTCAGTTCCAGGAGGCTTCCGGAGAAACGACCGGCGAGTTGTCGGAGGCTCATATTGAGGCTCCCTCAGCTGAGGCTATTTTCAAAACAGATGAGGAAAAACAAGCCGCTCCGCCCGATGAGATCGACGAAGGCGCGGCCCAGGGCCGGGTGGCGCAGCCGGCCCGTGACCTCTGCCAATCCCTGTTGGAAGCGGTGGGAGA
>CAYXYA010000006.1:12389-19627 GCA_964469185.1 uncultured bacterium
TCAATAAAGATGACGAAGGTATGCCGGTGATCCCGCCCTCGGCGGATGTGGTCGCGGTTGAAGAGGGGAAGGAAAACTGATCCGTTATGAATAAACGCCTTTTTGAATTCGCCAAAGAGCTGAACCTGCCCAGCAAAGAAGTGCTGGAGCGGTGTAAAAAGCTCGGGTTCGCCATCCCCAGCCAGTTGACGGTGGTGGACGAGAAGATCCAGGCCGAGGTCCGCAAGGACTTAGGGTTGGCCGATCTCGTTTCTGTCGCTGCCAGCGTCGCGGCGGCCGCCCCGTCGGCGGGTGCTGCCGGATCGAAAACTTCATCCTCGCCTATGCCCAGCCGCGGCTCGGCCACCGCGACCGCGACTTTCCCGTCGCCCCGGCCTACCGCTCCCCGGCCCGCGATGGCTCCCCGTAAATTCGGCGGATCCAAACAGATGCCTCCCAAGACCGGCGGCCATGGATTAGCGGCCGCGAAGCGCAAGGGTGTGGCTGCCGCCAAATCGGCGCCGACCGTCGAGGAAAAACCGAAGGTACAAGAATTCAACGCCGACGGAACTCCCATGGAGCCGAAGATCCTCACCAAGATCAAGGTCACTGAAGGTATCACGGTTGCCGAGTTGGCTCAAAAACTGAACGTGAAGCCCGGCGTGCTCATCAAAGAAATGCTCGATTTGAAGATCATGGCGACGATCAACCAGCGTCTCGACATGACGGTGGCTGAAACCCTGGCCTCTGCCCATGACGCTGAAGTCGAAGTGGTCCCTCTTTTCGGCGCCGAGATGTTCGAGGAAGAAATCGATGATCCAAAAACCCTCGTGTCCCGGTCCCCCGTGGTCACCATCATGGGTCATGTTGACCATGGAAAAACCTTATTGCTCGACGCCATCCGTAAGACCAAAGTGGCCGAGGGTGAAGCGGGAGGTATCACCCAGCACATCGGCGCTTACCAGGTCACGCATAACGAAAAATCCATCACCTTCCTGGATACTCCAGGTCACGAAGCTTTCACGTTGATGCGCGCCCGCGGAGCCAAGGCCACGGATATCGTGGTGCTGGTGGTGGCGGCGGACGACGGTGTCATGCCTCAAACCCTGGAAGCCATCGACCACGCCAAAGAAGCTAAGGTACCGATCATCGTGGCCATCAATAAGATCGACAAACCTGAGGCGAATCCTGACCGCGTCAAGGCCCAGGTCGCCGAACGGGGACTGAACCCTGAAGAATGGGGAGGCCAGACGATCTTCGTGGAAGTTTCGGCGAAGAAGCGGCTGAATCTCGACAAGCTTTTGGAAATGATCCTCCTGCAGGCTGAAATATTGGAACTCAAAGCGAACCCCAACCGCACGCCCAAGGGCGTCGTGTTGGAAGCCCGTCTGGACAAAGGCCGGGGAACGGTCGCCACTTTATTGGTGGAAAAAGGGACTTTGAAGGTCGGCGACAACCTTTTGGCCGGAAGCACTTACGGCCGTGTGAAAGCCATGCATGACGATCTGGGCCAACTCGTAAAAAGCGCCGGCCCCGCGACGCCGGTGGAAGTTTTGGGTTTGAGCGATGTGCCCCAGGCCGGGGATGTGTTCTATGTGGTGGATGACCCCAAGATCGCCCGTGAGATATCCGCCCGTCGTATGGAAGCCCGCAAGGACAACCGCTTGGTCGGCGCCATGAAGCACATCACTTTGGACAATCTTTTCGAGCAGATCAAAGAAGGGCAGATCAAGGAACTCAAGGTCATCGTGAAGGGCGACGTGCAAGGGTCGGTGGAAGCTCTCCGCCAATCCTTGGAAAAACTCTCGACTGAAAAAGTCGTGCTTCGGGTCATTCACAGCGCTCCGGGCAATATCGTCAACTCTGACATCCTTTTAGCCTCCGCCTCCAACGCCATCGTGGTGGGTTTCAACGTAAAACTCGATTCTAACGGCAAGGCCACGGCGGAAAAAGAACACGTGGACGTGCGGGTTTACAAGATCATCTATGACGCCGTGGAAGACGTGCGCAAGGCCATGGAAGGCTTGCTCGAGCCGGTCTACCGCCAGGTCGTCATCGGCAAAGCAGAAGTCCGCCAGTTGTTCCAGACGCCTAAGGGGACCATCGCCGGTTCCATGGTGCTGTCGGGCAAGATCACCAGCAAGTCCAAGATGAAGGTTTACCGCAACGGCGAAGTTCTTTACGAGGGTCCTCTTTCTTCCTTGCGCCGCTTCAAGGACGACGTCAAGGAAGTGGCCAACAACTACGAGTGCGGTATCGGCGTGGATGGTTTCGCGGACCTGCAAGTGGGCGACCAACTGGAAGCCTATGTCCTGGAAGCGGTCGCTCAAAAGCTAGTCGATTAAGTCGAGGGTGTCATGAGTTTCAAACGGGCGGATCGGGTATCGGAAGCCATTAAGCGAGAGGTCAGCGTCCTGCTGACCCAAGGGCTCAAGGACCCCGGCATCCATTTCGTCACCGTGACGACCGTCCAGACCGCCGATGACCTGAGGAACGCCAACATCTACGTTTCGATCCTGGGTGACGAGGAAACCCGCAAGGAGACCATGGCCGGCTTGAACAGAGCCAAAGGGTTCATCCGGAAGCAGCTCGGCGCGACACTCCAACTGCGTTACAACCCCGATATCCACTTCCGCCTGGACGACTCTCTGGACCACGCCTTTAAGATCCGAGGCATATTGAACGAACTAAAATCCAAGGAAGAACCTAAAGATGAAGTTGAAGAATAAAGGCGTCCTGAACGGAAAAAAATTCGCGGATGTGGTCAAACTGATTCGCGCCAAGAAAACCTTCTTGTTGACCACTCACGTCAATCCCGACGGCGACGGATTGGGCGCCCAATCGGCCCTCTATGTGGCCCTGCGGCAATTAGGCAAAAAAGTCCACGTCGTAAACCACGATCATCTGCCCCGTCAGTACAAATTCCTTCCCTTCGCGGCCGCTTACCGGGTTTCCGATTCCATCCCTCCTCATGACGTTTGTTTTATCCTCGACGCGGGGGACTTCTCGCGCGTTCGGGAAGGCGCCAGGCGTGAAGAATTCGCCACTCTGGTCAATATCGACCACCACTATTCCAACAACCACTACGGTGATTACAATCTGGTCATGCCGAACGCCGCGGCCACGGGCCAGGTGGTCTATGAGCTCATCAAGGCCATGAAGGTCAAGATCAACAAGGCGATCGCGGAGAGCGTCTATACTTCCGTTGTCACCGATACCGGCGGATTCCGCCATTCCAACACCACTCCTGATGTCCTGCGCTTGGCGGCGGAGCTCATGGAGGCGGGGGCGGACGGCGCGGGAGTGACGGCCCATGTATTCGGCGGTATCACCAAAGAAGCCATGGAACTCACGAGGGTCTCCCTGGGCAATATCCGGCTTCATGACAAGGGCCGGATCGGAACCATGACCCTTTCCCAATCCGAGCTTAAAAAAACAGGCGCTACGGATGACGACACCGAGAACCTGGTGAATTCCCTCCGCAAGATCGCGACGGTGAAGATCGCCGCTTTCATCAAGCAAAGGCCTGACGGCCAGGTCAAACTTTCCCTGCGGTCCAACGGGAAAGAGGCGAATGTCGCCCTAGTGGCCAAACGTTTCGGCGGGGGCGGTCACACTTATGCCGCGGGCGCGGTCTTGCCCGGTCCTGTCCCCAGCGCCCTTCAAAAGGTCTTGAAGGCTTGTCAAACGGCCTTGAAAAACTAGGCTCTGTCCGCTTTCATGAACGGCGTTCTCAACATCAACAAACCCGCCTCTTTCACGTCGCACGACGTCGTGGCGGTGGTCCGAAAACTCCTCCAGGAAAAACAGATAGGCCACTTGGGCACTTTGGACCCGCTCGCGACCGGTGTCTTGCCGCTGGCGGTGGGGATCGCGACCCGGCTGGTGGAGTATGCTTCCTTCCCTAAAACCTACCGGACGACTTGTTTATTGGGTCGGACCACCGATAGCTGCGACATCACGGGAAAAATTTTGTCGGAGAAATCCACGGAAGGTCTCTTGCCGGAAAAGGTCCGGGAAGAAACACTTCGGCTTCAAACTCAGACCGAACAAGTACCGCCTATGGTTTCTGCGCTTAAAAGCGGAGGAAAAAAACTTTATGAGTTGGCTCGCCAGGGCAGTACTGTCGAGCGAAAAGCCCGCCCGATGCGCGTCGAGAAGATAGAGGTTTTGGACGTGAAACTGCCCCGTGTCAGTTTTCGGGTAACCTGTAGCGCGGGTACTTATGTTCGGGTCTTGTGCGAGAGCCTGGGGGAGGCTTTGGGCGTGGGTGGCTGTATGGAAACCCTGGAAAGGGAAGAAGTGGGGCCTTTTCAGTTGGGCAACTCGGTCACGCTGGACACCCTTCAGAAAACAAGCGAACCTCAAAATTTTGAGAAGTTTTTACTCCCGGTCAGTCTTTTGGCCGCGCATTTGCCCGCGGTCCGGTTGAAAGCGGAAGAGCTCGAAGCTTTTTGCAAGGGGAAGCCTATCGGCCTAGGTGTCGTTGATCCATCCGACTTAGAACTTCAGGAACCGCTCCGGGTCTTGAACGTCGAAGGACGACTTTGCGCTATCGGTGAGATACGGTTCAATGATAAAACATTGAAGCCCAATAAAGTTTTTGGAGTCGAGGGACTGCTTTGAAAACCAAGAAACCTATCGTCATCACCATCGGTGTTTTCGACGGAGTTCATTTAGGCCATCAGGCGCTCCTGCGCGAGACTGTGACCCTGGCGAAAAAGCTGAAAGCCCAGCCCTGGGCCCTGACCTTCCAAGACCATCCCGTCCACGTCCTTCGAGGCGGCCCGCGGATCCCGTTCCTTTTACCCCGTCACGAGACTTTCGATCTTTTGAGAAAGAAAGGCGCCCGGAGTATCCACGCGCTTCGATTCACGAAAACTTTTTCCAAAAAGAACCCCCGGCAATTCGTCCAATGGCTCAGGTCCAAAGGCCGCCTGAAAGGCGTGGTAGTGGGTGAGAATTTTCGTTTCGGCAAAGGAGCCGAGGGCGACGTGAGGCTTCTTCGCGAGTTGGGCCGTCAATATGGGTTCGTGGTCAAAGCGGTCAAGCCCGTCAGGATCGCGTCCCGCGTGGTTTCATCCAGCCGTATTCGGGAAGCTCTGACCCAGGGAAGGAATAAACTGGCGAACCGTATGTTGGGCCGCTCCTATTCCATCGAAGGAAAAGTCGTTCATGGCCGGCATGTGGGCCACATGATA
The DNA here is from genome assembly GCA_964469185.1 of uncultured bacterium. GTDB lineage: Bacteria > Oederibacteriota > Muellerivitia > Muellerivitales > Muellerivitaceae > CAYXYA01. Next base: position 17,570 of record CAYXYA010000006.1, read on the forward strand.
GGGTTTCCCACGGCGAACCTTCATATCGTCGAGAACTTCCTCCCCAAGGACGGGGTTTACGCCTGCGCGGTCAAGCTGGGGTCCAAAGTTTATCGGGCGGGAATGAACCTGGGCAAAAGACCGACCTTCATCGATGACGACCATCACCGCCAGGCGGAAGTCCATTTGCTCCATTACTACGGACGTTTATACGGTAAGCACATGAGGGTTTATCTCCTCGATTACTTAAGGCCGGAAAAAAAATTCTCTTCCTCGTCCGCGCTCGTTCGGCAGATCAAAAAGGACTTGGCACGCATCCAAAAGGCCGCGTTGACGCGTTTAAAATAACCTTCGAACCAGGCTTTTTACGGCCTTTTGAGCGTTTATGAACCCTTTACACCCCCTGCTCTACCCCCTAAAATGACCCCCCTTGCCAAGAGAATTTCTTTCGGGAAATGACCTGACAAGGATAAGGCGATGATCCTTTTCTTGGCTTCCGTCCACTCTGACGGCAGCTCGGATCCAGGGGAGTCCATCTTTAAAAAATTCATTTGAGGAGTAGTAAGACATGATGACGAAGGATAAGAAGACCCAGCTGATCCAAGATTTTAAGCAGAAAGAGGGAGACACAGGGTCTCCTGAAGTTCAAATTGCTCTCGTTACCGAGAGGATCAAGTACTTAACGGAACATTTCAAATCCCATCCTAAGGACCACGCTTCCCGCCGCGGACTTTTAAGTTTGGTCGGCCAACGGCGCCGGCTCCTGGACTATTTGAAGAAGGAAAACGTGAATCGTTACGCCTCACTTCTTGATCGATTGGGCCTTCGCAAATAACTTCGCCATCACCTAAAAATTCAAGGAGGATTGTTCATGGAACGCGTAAGCGGTAAACTCGCACATTCTACGTTGTCGTTCGAAACTGGCCGTATGGCCAAGCAGGCTGACGGGGCCATTTTGGCCCAATTCGGTGAGACGGTCGTATTAGCCGCGGTCGTGGGGGCCAAAGAACCCATGCCCGGCAAGGATTTTTTCCCCCTGACGATCGAGTATCGCGAAAGGTCTTCCTCCGCGGGTCGTATCCCCGGCGGCTGGTTCAAGCGCGAAGGCCGTCCCCGGACGAAAGAAACGCTCACATCGCGTTTGATCGACCGGCCCATCCGTCCTCTTTTTCCTGATGGTTTTTTCAATGAAGTCCAAATGCACATCACTGTCATTTCTTCCGATCAAGAGAATGACTCCGACGTGCTGGCCGTTTCCGCCGCCTCCGCGGCTTTGGCGGTCTCGGATATCCCGGTGGCCGACAGGTTCGGCTGTGTCCGCGTCGGCCGTGTGAACGGCGACTTGATCGTCAACCCCACCTTCAAACAGATGGAAACCAGCACCCTCGATCTCGTCGTGGCCGCCAGCCGTAAAGCGGTGGTCATGGTGGAGGGCGGAGCCCACGAGGAATCCGAATCGGTCATTTTCGAGGCCATCAAGCTGGCCCATAAAGAATGCCAAAAGATCATCGACCTGCAGGATGAGTTGGTGAAAAAAGCCGGCAAAACGAAACGCGCCTTGACCCTGGTCAAACTTGACGCGGCTTTGGTCATGGACGTGAAGAATTTCGCCCTGCCCAAGATGAAGACCGCCATGGCGGAAAAGGACAAGCTCAAGCGCCAGGAAGCCATCGGCGCGGTCACGAAAGCGGCCGCTGAGTCCTTGAAGGAAAAGTATCCGGAAAAAGACAAGGATATCCACGGCATCGTCCACTCCATCGAGTCGGACCTGGTCCGTGAGGCGATCCTGGACCGCCACGAACGCCAAGATGGCCGCAAACTGGATGAGTTCCGTCAGATCACAACCGAAGCGGGCGTCTTGCCCCGCACCCACGGCTCAGCGCTTTTCACGCGCGGCCAAACCCAGGCTTTGGTGGTTTCCACGCTGGGAACAAAAGACGACCAACAGATCTTGGAAGAATTGGAAGGCGAGCAGAAGAAGCGTTTCATGCTCCATTACAATTTTCCGCCTTATTCGGTGGGCGAGATCAAGCGCTTAGCGGGTCCCGGACGCCGTGAGATCGGCCATGGAGCCCTGGC
>CAYXYA010000007.1:0-18944 GCA_964469185.1 uncultured bacterium
TCTGTCGGTCATGAACGGCTTTGACGAGGATTTGAAATCCAAGATCGTAGGGCTGAACGCTCACATCATCATTTCCGGCTATGAAAATCACTCCTTCGCGAATTATAAGCAGGTCACGGATACCGTGCGCAAGATGGCGCATGTCACTTCGGTGGGACCTTATATCGAGTGGCAGGCACTGGCCCGTTCGAAGGACCGTTCTTTAGGCGTCATGGTTTGGGGTGTGGACCCCGACCACCCGCAGGCGGTTGCCGACCTCAATAAATTTTTATGGCAGGCTAAAGCGACAGACCTGAAATCGCCGGAAACTTTGGGCTCGGGTCGGGCGGAGAGGATCTTCTTGGGTTCTGAACTGGCCCGCCGTCTTCGGGCGAACGTGGGGGATGACATCATCCTTTTCTTGCCGATCCTTCAGCAAACACCCATGGGCATGATGCCTCAAAGCAAGAAGTTCCAAGTTGTCGGCTTGTTTTCCACCGGCATGTACGACTACGACTCGGCTTACACCTATGTCTCGCTCGAGAACGGCCAGAAGATGTATCAATTGGCGAGCGACGTGACGGGTGTGGCTATCAAGCTGGACAACGTGGATATGGCGCCGAAAGTGGCCCAGCAGATCCGTGAAGAATTTCATGGCGAGTATTTTGTGCAGGATTGGCTTCAGATGAACCGCAATCTTTTCGTGGCCTTGCAGACCGAAAAGTGGGTGATGGGTATCATCCTTTCCCTCATCGTTTTGGTGGCGGCACTCAACATCGTGAATCCCTTGACCATGATGGTCATCGATAAGACCAAGGAAATTGGAATTTTAAAAGCCATGGGCGCGACCGATAAAAGTGTGACGTTCATTTTTATTTTTGAGGGAATGTTCATCGGGGTCTTGGGCATCTTGCTGGGTATTGTCGGCGGGTATGTTCTTTGCGACCTCATCACCCGTTTTTCGATACCGATGCCGGGCGGGGGAATGGTCTATTACATCGACCGCTTGCCGGTGAAGGTCGACCCTAAGATCAGCTATGTCATCATTCCCATCATGTCGGTGATCCTTTGCTTTTTAGCCACGCTTTATCCCGCGCGTCAGGCGGCGAAGTTAGAACCTGTTGACGCCATTCGGTACAGCTGAGGAAACAGCATTAACCACAAAGGGCACCAAGGGCACTAAGCAAGGCGCGAATTTTGTGAAAGATTTTTAACCTGAGGAATTGATGGAAATTATCCGGCTCGAAAATATAACGAAGAGTTACTTCATGAACGGCGGGGAGATCCGCGCCTTGAGGGAAGTTAATTTCACCATCGACGCGGGCGACATCCTCGTCATTTTGGGGCCGTCAGGTTCAGGCAAAAGTACCCTGTTAAGTCTATTAGGTGGACTCAGCAGTCCGTCCCACGGCGAAGTTTTCTGTAAGGACAAGTCTCTCTATAAGATGCCTGGCGGAGAGTTGTCGAATTTCCGCAATAAGGTCTTTGGTTTTGTATTCCAGTTCCACCATTTGATGCCCGAGTTGACCGCGGTGGAAAATGTGGTCCTGCCGGGATGGATAGGGCGGCGTGATCCCGCGGATTGCCGCAAGCGCGCGGAGAAACTGCTCAAACACGTGGGCTTGGGTAATCGCATGAATCACAAGCCCAGCGAGCTTTCAGGCGGGGAACAGCAGAGGGTCGCGGTCTGCCGGGCCTTGATGAACGAGCCGGAGATCATCCTGGCCGACGAACCCACGGGTAATTTGGACTTCAAAACGGCCGAGGGAGTCCACGATATCCTCTGGGACCTATGCCAAAAAGAAGGCCGTACCCTAATTGTAGTTACCCATTACGAGCCATTAGCCAAGCGGGCGGACCATATTTTGTCGTTGAACGCCGGTGAAGTTGTGAAAAAGAAGAGCTAACCCTACAATTAAAAAAAAGGGGTTCCAACCATGCTTTGCCAAAAATGCCATGAACGCCAAGCGACAGTGTTTTTCACCCAAACGGTCAATCAAGAAACCACGCAATCACATCTGTGCGAAGTCTGTGCCAAAGAACAGACCCAGCTTTATGGCGGCGTGAATCCATTGAACTTCAATCCTTTTGCCGCGCTTAGCAATTTACTGACCCAAGTGATGGGGATGCAGGCAAATGCCGTGCCCGGTGGAACACTGGGGCGAACCAACCCCGCCTCTACCGAACCCCAGATCCAATGTCCCCATTGCGGTTATCAATTATCGGTGTTCCGCCAAACGGGACGGTTAGGTTGCACCCGCTGTTATGAATCCTTTAAGACTGCGTTGGAACCCCTGATCTCCAGCATTCACGGCAAGGGCCGTCATGTGGATGAGTCGGGTCTGCAGTCCCCTAGGGAAACTCAAGAAATCGCCACGGAAAGTGCCCCTGTAACCGCTGACAAGTCAAAAGCGTCTAATAAGAAAGCGGATCCTGTTGAGGCGAAGGTGAAATCCCTGCGCGATAGGATCAAAGAGGCCATTCAAAACGAAAAGTTCGAGGAAGCCGCCAAGCTGCGGGACGAGATCAAGAAAATCGAAGGGAAATAGAAAACCCTCGCCCCTTGGGGGAGAGGGTAGGGTGAGGGGTGATGAAGGCTAAAGCACTTACTAATTTGGCTAGGTCTTTGCGGCGGAATCAGACAGAAGCAGAAAAGGCGTTGTGGCGCCATTTGCGCTTAAACCAATTAAATGGCACAAAGTTTCGACGTCAGCTTCCGGTGGGTTCTTATATCGTTGATTTTTGTTCCTTGGAAAGAATGCTGATCATCGAATTGGATGGAGGTCAGCACATGGCCGATAAGGAAAAAGACGAGACGAGGACAAAATTCCTTGAAAACCAAGGGTTTCAAGTCATCCGCTTTTGGGATAACGAAGTTTTATCGAATGTTGAAGGCGTATTGGAAAAGATACATCAACAAATTCGAACGGCACCCTCACCCTATCCCTCTCCCCTCGAGGGAGAGGGTGTTAAATAAAAGGATCGAACAATGGCATTCGAAGATCTGCTCAATTCCAACAACGATTGGTTCATGAGTCCTGGGCCATCCTGCGATGTGGTGGTTTCCAGCCGTGTCAGGTTTGCCCGTAATCTCGAAGATAAAAAATTCCCGAATCACGCCAGCATTACCGAACAAAAGGAAGTCGTGAAAGAAGTCGAGGACGCCGTAAAGGCTGTCCCGCAGACTGCCCGCTTAAAATTCGTCCACTTGAATGAAATTTCATCGCAGGACCGCCAGTTCCTTACCGAGCATCAACTCATTTCCGCCGAGCATGCCGCCAGCCTGGGCGACCGAGCCGTGGCGTTCGACCCGAAAGAGGGCTTGAGTTTTTTGGTGAACGAAGAGGACCATTTGCGGCTTCAGCTTTTTAAGGCGGGATTGAATTTGAAAGAAGGCTTTCGCGCCTTGTCCCAGATCGAAGAAGCCTTAGGGTCGAAGCTGCATTTCGCCAAAGACGCGCAGTTGGGATATCTGACCGCTTGTCCCACCAACTTGGGAACAGCCTTACGGGCGAGCGTGATGCTTCACTTACCAGCCCTCGTTTATACCAACCGCGTGTCGCAGGTCTTTCAAGGGGTCACTCAAGTCGGATTGACAGTGAGGGGTATTCAGGGCGAGACCACGCAGGTGGCCAGCGCTTTTTTCCAGATCTCTAACCAGTCGTCTTTGGGCAAGACAGGAGCTGAGATCATCGAGCATGTGGACCGCGTCGCCCGCCAGATCGTAGAAGTGGAACTGCAGACCCAGAAGGCGGTATTCAAGCAAGAAGGACTGAAACTACAGGACCGCATCTGTCGGGCGCTGGGAACCCTTAAAAACGCCAAGATCCTCACGCTTCAGGAAGCTTTGGATGGCCTTTCGGCTTTGCGGGTGGGCGTGGAGCAAAAGATTTTGTCGGGTCTCGACTTGCCAAAGCTGAACTATCTTCTCATCTTGATTCAACCGGCTCACCTGGCCAAGATCGCCGCCCGAGAGTTGAATATCGAGGGCGAGGCGATGGAAAGAGCCAGGGTTTTGGGCATGTATTTGAAGGCGGCAGAAGCCGTTTAACAGGTTGATGAAAAAGTCCACCAACAGCGACTTTTTCATATTTGCGAACGAATCGACAATGCGAAAAACTAGAGTTTTTCTGTCGCTCCGTTCTAACCCGTGGCTGTTGCAGGGTGTTAAAAATATCTAATGAGCACCCTGTAAAGCGCTATTATTGATAAAGGTTGAGAGATTGATTTATCACCCTGTTTTCGCTGAAATAGGGCTGACGTACTACACCAAGGAGAACGCCATGTTTGAACGATTCACCGAAAGAGCCAAAAAAGTCATTAACCCCCTGGCGAAAGAAGAAGCTCGCCGGTTGAACCATAATTTCATTGGTACGGAACATCTTTTGCTCGGATTGATCCGAGAGGGCGGCGGAGTAGCGGTCGCGGTCCTGGAATCCCTCGGCGTGGATCTGGAATCCGTCCGCGTGGAAGTCGAGAATTTGACGACCCCTTCCTCTGACACATTGACCATTGGCGACCCTCAATTTACCCCTTCGGCGAAGAAGGTATTGGAATTGGCGGCGGAAGAGTCCCAAAAACTGGGCCATAACTACATTGGAACCGAACACCTTTTGCTGGGTCTAATCCAAGAGGGTGAGGGCGTCGCGGCGAGGGGTTTGGAAAACCTCGGCGTTTCTTACGAAAAATCCAGGGACATGGTGATCAACTTGCTCGGCGGAACTTTCCCCAAATTCTCGAAACAATCCAAGAAATCCAAGACTCCGGCCCTGGACGCTTTCGGGCGCGACCTGACCCAGATGGCCCGGGACGGCAAACTTGACCCTGTTATCGGTCGTGAGGACGAAATCGAGCGGGTGATCCAGATCCTTTCGCGCCGTACAAAGAACAATCCAGTACTTATCGGGGAGCCGGGCGTGGGAAAGACCGCCATCGCCGAGGGTTTGGCCCAACGCATTAAAGAAGGTAATGTGCCTGAACTTTTGCTGGATAAACGCATTGTGACCTTGGACCTGGCCGCTTTGGTGGCGGGCACGAAGTACCGCGGTGAGTTCGAGGAACGCCTCAAGGCGGTCATCAACGAGATCCGCCAGTCGGGCAAGATCATTCTCTTTATTGACGAGTTGCACACTTTGGTCGGAGCAGGCGCGGCTGAGGGAGCGATCGACGCTTCCAATATGCTGAAGCCGGCCCTGGCCCGCGGTGAGTTGCAGTGCATCGGCGCCACGACGCTGAATGAATACCGCAAGTACATCGAGAAGGACGGCGCGTTGGAGCGCCGCTTCCAGATGATCCTGGTGGATGAACCCTCTGTGGACGAGACCATCCAGATCATCAAGGGTCTTCGGGACCGCTATGAGGCCCATCACCGGGTCCGCATCACCGATGACGCCATCAACGCCGCCGCGACGCTTTCGCACCGCTATATCGCGGGCCGTTTCCTGCCGGACAAAGCCATTGACCTGATCGACGAGGCGGGAAGCCGTACGCGTCTTCGCATCACGACGATGCCCCCTGAGATCCGCACGCTCGAAAAAGAAGTCGAGAAGATCAAACAGGAAAAAGAAGAGTCCATCAAGACCCAGGAGTTCGAACGGGCCGCGGACCTTCGGGACAAGATGAAAAAAATGCGCCTCAAACTGCAGGAAGAAAAAGACAAGTGGGAGAACACGAAGTCCAAGGAAGAAGCGGTCGTGACCTGGGAAGACATCGCGCACGTGGCTTCCAAATGGACGGGCATCCCCATGATCAAGCTGGGCGAAAAAGAAAGCGAAAAACTTTTACGCATGGAAGAGGAACTTCACAAGAAGATCGTCGGACAAGACGAGGCGATCACCTCCATTTCCAAGGCCATTCGTCGCAGCAGAGCTGGTATCGGCAATCCCAAAAGACCCATCGGAAGCTTCATGTTCATGGGGCCGACGGGCGTTGGAAAGACCGAGTTGGCGCGCGTCCTATCCGAATTCTTGTTCGATGATCCGGATGCCCTGATCCGTTTCGACATGAGCGAGTACATGGAAAAATTCAACGTTTCCCGCCTGGCGGGAGCGCCTCCGGGATACGTGGGCCACGACGAGGGCGGCCAATTGACAGAAAAAGTCAGGCGCAAACCTTACAGCGTCGTTCTGTTCGATGAGATCGAGAAGGCACATCCTGAGATATTCAACGTCATGCTTCAAATTTTGGAGGACGGCCGTTTGACGGACAGCATGGGCCGTGCGGTGGACTTCCGCAATACGGTGGTCATCATGACCAGCAACCTGGGCGCCCGCGAGATCGGCGTCGAGAAGAACCTGGGGTTCACGCCGGAAAGCGCGGAGACTTCTTACACCGGCATGACCGGCAAGATCCAGGCGGAGCTCAAGAAGGCTTTCAATCCCGAGTTCTTGAACCGCGTGGACGACATCATCTTTTTCCATCCCTTGGAAAAAGCCCAGATCGAGAAGATCGTGGAGATCCAATTGCTGGAGGTCCAGAATCGGCTGAGCGAGAAGAAGATCACGCTTACGCTGGATCAGTCGGCCCGTGAATTCTTGATCGAGAAGGGCTATGACAAAGTCTATGGCGTGCGTCAGATGAAGCGCACGATCCAAAAATATGTGGAAGATTCCCTGGCGGAAGAGATCCTTCGCGGTCACGTGGCCGAAGGCCAGACCGTACTGCTCAAGTCCGCGGGCGATAAACTTACTTTTGAGATGGTGGGGCCTGCCGCTTCTCCTGCGGTAGTTTAAGCCCGGTGAGTAGGGGCATCATGAATAAGGGGCCGCGAAAACTTCGTTGGCTTCGCTGGGGCCTGGGTTTAGGCCTTCTGGTCGGCGCGTATTTTTTATTCCAAGACAAGATCATTGATACCCAATTACGTCCCATCGTGGAAAGGGAACTGACCAAAGCGGTCCATTCCCCGGTCTCGATCGGGTCCATCCGCGGCGGGATCACCGGTAACGTGGTCTTGAACAATGTCGACCTGACCGTTCCGGGAGATCCCTGGCACAGTCATCTCGTGGTGGAAAAGATCTCTGTCGATCTCGACCTTCTGGGATTGATCTTTCAACACAAACCTCTCGAGAGCTCTTTCAAAAGCGTGGCGTTCACGCGGCCTGTCATTTCCCTCGTTCGCAACGAAACATCCTCATCGCCTTCGGATAAAACTTCCAATAACACCGCTTTGGATCTCTCGACGATCCCTTTGCCTGTGATACCGGCGGGAAAACTCTCCATTCGAAAGGGTTCTTTTTTCATCCAGGCGGGCAAAACTCCTCGGCAAGTTTTAAAAGATTTTGATCTTGATGCCTCGACTGAGAACGGCAAAGTTTGGGGGATCGCGATACGGTCTTATTCGCCCGAAGCGGGCAGTCAGGGGATACTCCGGTTCAGCGGCAGCTTCCGCGGGGAGAATTTAAAAGTCCTCGGAAAATTGAATCTAGAACAATGGCCGCTCTTGTCATTGGGGCCGGCGTTGCGGGACATGGCTGGCTGGGAACTGCTGGGCGGTACGATCGACGCGGAAAGTCCTTTTGTCGCGACGCCCGGGCGTCTCTGGTTCGACGCCACCACGACCTTGACCTCGGCCTCGCTCCGTTCGCCCTCGCCGATAGGGGTCGTTTTTTCGCAGATCAACGGCAGGGCTTTTATCCGGCCCACGGAGTTGAACGTGCCCGGCGAGATCGGCTTCAATGTCGGCCCCACGCCCTGGAAAGCTACCGGCGTCATTCCCTTCGACGCACGTCCCCTGGCGGTCCGCACATCGACCGACCGATTGTCTCTTTCTGGTATTTTCGAGGATCTGCTGAAGATCAAGAACCTCAAAGTGGACGGCTTGGGAAGTGCGACGCTTGTCGCTACAGGGTTCCTATCCGATCCCTCGGTGCAGGGAACCGCTCAGTTGGGGGCCTCCCGCGTCGGCGATTGGGAGTTGGATACTTTTTCGGCGAAAGCCGGATATGAGAAAGGAAAGATCAGTCTCTTTGACGCCCGCGGGAAGCTTTATGGCGGACAGTTCCAGGCCAATGGATCCATGTCGCTTTCAGGCGAGCCCAGCGCGCCCGTGTCGCTGACCGCGTTCTTAAGGGATGTCGACATGAAGAGAGTGGCGACCACTTTGAAGATCACCGGAATGGAAGGCCGGGGCGATGTGGAAGTCCACCGCGGCGGCACGGTCGGCGAACCTGTGGTTTCGGCGACGAGCCAAATGGCCTTGAATAGGACGCTTCGGAACTCACTGCTCAAATACGCGATCAAGACGAATTTGCAATTGGGGAATCAAAAACTGGTTTTTTCCGCGAGTGTCAACGACAAGGCCAGGCTCGATGGCGAGTTGCTCGAAAAAGGCGATCATTGGATCGTGAATAAGCTTTCGCTCAAGAGCGGTAAAAAATTGGTCAAACTGACGGGACGCGGCAGTTGGCCAAAAGACGAAGACAAACCCATCGACCTTGAGGTGCTTGGAAAGGACATCCTGCTCCAAGAATTGCCGTTCCTCCAGGACCAATTCCCGGATATCACGGGCCGGATCGATTTTGGCGTGAAGGTGGCCGGGACGCGGAAAGAACCCACTTCCACGGTCCGGCTTTCGTCCGACGGCGTGATGTTGGGGACATTGGATCCCGAGCCGATGGAAGTCTCGCTTTCTTTGGATCCAGAAACGATCTCTTTTGAAAAGTTCGAGATAGGGGATATTTTTTCCGTTTCAGGAAAAATGGGATTGGATCCCGAATCGCGGTGGGATTTGAAGATCCTCGCGGACCAAGTCCCGATTCCCGTTATCGCTGAAGTGATCGGTTGGAACAATCCTCTACAACCTCTCGAAGGACTTGTGACAGGGCTTTTGCGCTTTTCGGGGAAACGCAAAAACCCGATAGTGGAAGCTCCAGATGGGATCGTCGTCGATTCTCTGGAGGTCGGGGATTGGCACGCGGACAAGGTGGACGCTTTGTTGAAAGTGGAGGAAGGGAAGCTTCAGATCAAGAAACTAAAAATGAGCCAAGGCGACCATTCCTTCGTGACAACGGGGAGCTGGGATACGCGCTTGGAACCCGGGGTCATGAGCCTGCGTTTCGTGGCCGATAAGTTCCAGTTGGGGAAAGGCCCGCTGCTTTCGGGCGAATTCAAATGGGAAGCTCAAACGGGCGACCCTTGGTGGAAGAATTGGCACGGCAGCTTTTCAACCGCGGATTTTTCCATCGAGGACCTTAAGAACAACGCGTATCGTTTCTCGAATTTTTCCATGAACGCTTCCAGCGAGGACATGGTCTTAAAGGGGAAGATCGCCCTCGGTAAGACCATTTATGGGTCGGTCAACCTGGACCTTTCGGCGCCGGTCCCCGACATTCAAGCGAGTTTACGGATCGATCCCACCTTGCTTTCCGACGCGCCGAACTTGACCCAGTTCTTACCGCCCTCCATCAAGGTCAAGGGAACGGTTTCGGGCAAACTACAGCTGAAAAAAGGGACTTTTGCCGAGCTGCCGATGGAAGGAACCTTCACGGTCACCGATGGTTCGATCCAAAATTATGATTTTGACGAGATGAGTTTCGAGTTTTCGGGCAACAAGTCGAAAGTCTCGCCGAAATTCACCCTCTTGCGGGATGAGGCGAAATATTCCCTGGAGGGGACTTTGTCCTCCTCCAAAACGTTCTGGGATCCCGGAAGTCAGGTCGCTATCAACGGCCCCTTCCAAAATGAAAAGCTGGTCAATCTTCTCGCACTGCTGGGCATCAATACCCAGAAACATAAGATCGCCGGCCAAGTGAATGGGAACCTGACCGTGGGCGGAGTTTTAGCCCACCCGTCCGTGGGTTTTTCTGTGACGGGGAAAAATCTCAGGATGGACGATAATTTTGTGCCGTCCGCGGAACTTCAATTTTCGGAGGCGGGCGGGAAGATCACCCTGGGCAAAAATGAGATCAACCTGACGAAGGGGAAGATCAACGTCGATCAGGGGAAAGTCTATCTGGATGAGGCAGACCCCAGTGTGGTGGTGATGGATATTTTGGGCGCGACCCAGGGCGTTCCCATCGCCGTTTTCAACCTGACGAGTTCCATCCACCTGTCGGGCCGTCTGGCGCTCGAGGAAAAACCGGACAGGCCCACATTTGACGGCCTGCTGTCGCTGACGGACAAGGGGCATGACCAGAAAAAAGAGACTCCATTCGACCTGGCGATCAGCGTGCGTAAAAAAATCATCGAATTCAAACCGCGGGAAGACGGGCATCCCCAGCTTGTCGGTTCTGTCGATCTGTCGGAGGATCAAAAGATCGTTTTCAAGAACCTTCATTTGGAGAATTCCAAGGGGGCTTTTTCCGTGGATGGAATTTTGGACCTGAACGGCAAGAGCCAATTCACCTCGGACGCGAAGGACGTTCCGATCGAGGCTGTCGGAAAATGGGTTTTGCCCAAATTCCCCGTGAGCGGCGTCGGAAGCTACCACCTGATCTTTGAGGGCGGGTTGGACAACCCGGTTTTCACGACTTCCATTTCGATCGCTAACGGGAAAGTAGGGGACCTTCAATTCGATCTGTTGGACGGCCAGCTCAAGGCTAGTGATAACGTTCTGTATTTGGGTAGCGAAGAAACGCCGATGGAGTTGAGCCGCAAAGGTCTTTTCAATTTCACGGTCGAAGGCAAAATGCCTATCGCCCTGACAAAGGAAAGTTGGAAAGAAATCCGGGACCACGAGATGGACATCAACGCTCAGATGCCTAAGGGCGACTTTAGCGTGATCCTTTTGGCCGGATTCGCGAAAAAAGCTTCAGGCAAGATGGATTTCTCGGCCCACATCGGCGGAACGCTGGACAGTCCTGTGCTGAGCATGGACCTGGACTTGCTCAATTGTCAGATAGACCCAGGAATGATAACCAGATCCATCGACGACATCAGCGGCCGCATCAAAGTCCGCGACAACAAGCTGGCGGTTTACGACCTGAACGGCAGGGTGGGTCAGGGACGGGTTTTTATCACCTCGCCGCCGATCGAACAGTCCAAAATGGTCTTGGATAATTTTATCCCGCAATATTTGGATTTCAGGGTCCAGACTCTCGGGGATCACGGGGTGTGGTTGAGCATTCCCAGTATCATGAAACCGGGTGAGTGGGGCGAGGTTCATTTTTACGGCGCTACCCGCGAAGATCCTCTCCTCATCCGCGGGGCCTTGAGCGAGCTCCATGTCATCGGGACCGCTCTATTGGATACGGGGCACTACACGTTCCCGCCGGATGATGTTGTGGATGAGAAGGGCGAAAAGATCGAATATCGGGAATTGGCCGGTGTCTTCTTTGAATTGAGGATGGTTTCCGGAAAAGATTGTTGGTACAAGAACGATTTCAACACGAATTACATGGAAGTGAAGGTCGATCCTGAGAATGAGATCACCATTTGGGGAAAGGATTCGGACAGGACCCCGGAAGAGGCTGGGATCAAATGCGTGGGAACAGCCGGTTCGAAACAGGGTTGGTTGAGATATTTAGGGCATCAGTTCAAGTTGGAATCGGCGACACTCTTTATCTCGAAGGGGAAATTGCCGACGATGTGGGGTAGAGCGTCGGATAAGTTCCGGGGTGTCCAGATCGTCTCCGCCGGCAGCGCCCGATCCGTTGATATGGATGTCTGGGTCGATTTCAAGGGAACTTTCGGAAAGATCGACTTTAAGTTGGACTCCAGCCCCCGCTTCAGTAGTACCGATCCCGACATCCAGCAAAAACTGATCTTGTCATACCTCATCTTCAATCAGGACATGACGGGTTATACCAGTCAGCAGTTGAAATCTTATTACCAGCAAAATGTCGGTCAGGCCGCCAATGACGCGATCCTACAGACCTTCGACCGTATCGCGTCCAATGAGATCACGCGGGCTATTCGGCCCTTCACGCAGAATCTGACGGGCGGCGACATCAACTTTAAGCAGAGCATTTTATCCAGTGGTTCCTCAGGTGTTTCGAACACGGGGGTCAGCCAGGTGGTGGCCGAGCCAACGGGTAACTCCGTGGTGGGGAGCTCGGTCCCACTGGCACAAGTGGAGTTCAGCAAACCCTTGGATCAGCGCTTGACCTTCAAGTCTGTCGTAGGAGCCGGCAAGAATTCACTGACGGATCTACTGGAGTTTCAAGGTGAGATCGGCCTCCAATACGAATTGCGGAAGAACTTAACGCTTAATTTGATGACCGGCGGGAACGAGGTGGGCCAGCAGGAGACGAGCTTTAGTATAGGTTACAGGGCCATGCTTCCCGACATTATGGGTCCGAAGGCGGGGGACAAAGAGGCGCCAAAATTCGTCCGCCTCGATGTTTATCCGCTGGCTCCCGGCAAGTTCCAGATCATCTATGAGACCGATAAGGTGACCCGGGGAGAGGTCAGGATCATGGACGCGGACAAGAAGGTTGTGCAGGAGAATGTCGAGAAGACCCAGCAATCATACGATCATCAATTGGTCGTCGATAAATTGAATCCCGAAGATTCTTATCAGATCCAGATCATGGTCAAAGACTTGAATCAAAATCAAGCTGTGACGATCCAGCAGGTTTCAGGCTTGCCGGAGTGATCTCGGTCTTTTTACAATATCCTTTCGCGCCTCGGCTCGATCCTGGGTCCTCAGCCGTCTTTATTTCGGGAATAAACGGCTAATTAATTGCTGATTTTCCATTCGCCGTGTTAAAATGCGCGGCATTTGCGTCTCTTTTGCGGCATGAATATCCGCGTTCACTCGCGGGGACCGATAAAATTTTCACGGGAAACCACGTTGATCTCTAGAATTCAAAATTCCTTAATACCTCTGGCGGGCGGCGCGGCATTCGCGCTTGCTTCTCTATTCCTTCTTTTGGGGACTGCCTGGGCACAGAACGCTCCGGAGCAAGCCAAGATCTCGTCGATAAAGATCGAGGGCAATAAGAATGTTTCCGGTCTGGTCATTTTCGGCCACTTGGAAGAAAAAGAGAAAGACACGTTCTCCCTGCGGCGTGTCCGGTTGGACATCCACAATCTTTTTGCGATGGGTAGTTTCAAGAATGTCACGGTGGACGCCGAGCCGGGAGCGAAGCCTGGCGAAGTCGCCTTGATCTTCAAGGTCGAGGAACGTCCACTGGTCAGGAAGATCGATTTTGTCGGCAACAAAAAATGGGACGGAAAACATTTCTCGGACGACATGAAAACGGTCGTGAACAACGCGTTCGACCAGTCGAAGATGAACCTGGATATGGAAACGATCAAAAAGGCCTATCTTGACGAGGGTTACTCGACCGTGGTCGTCACAGGGGAAACCAAGGTCAATGAGGCGAATAACGAAGTGGATGTGGTCTTCCATGTCGAGGAAGGCTTTCAGATCAAAATCGGCGGTATCGCGGTCATTGGCGCGGAGGCTTTCAGCGGGAAAAGGGTCGCCGGGCAGTTAAAAGAAAACCATGAAGGGGATAAATATAAACCGGACCTGCTTGAGGACGACATGAAGGCGGTCGAGGATTTTTACCATGATGAGGGTTATTTGAAAGCGGTCGTTCTGGATCACAAAGAAAAAATGATCCCGGGAAAGAAAAAGATCTATATCACCATAACCGTCAAGGAAGGGCAGAAGTACACGACGGGCAAGATCCAATTACAGGGGAATATCCTTTTCGAGGATGACGAGTTGATGAAGGCCCTGGCGTTGAAGCCGGATGAGGTTCTACGCAAAAAAGACCTGGATGACGGGGTCCGCAAAGCCCATGTTCTTTACGCCGATAAAGGTTATATCTACGCGGCCGTCAGTCCGGCGCTTCAATACGATGATGACGCGAAAAAAGTAGACGTCACCCTGACCGTGACCGAGGGACAAATGGCCTATGTCCAGGACGTCAAGATCGTGGGTAATTATAAAACGCGGGATTACGTGATCCGCCGCGAATTGGCGATCAAGGCCGGCGACAAGTTCGAGGCGAGCAAGATCCGTCAGTCCCAGCAAAATCTCTCGAATCTCGGTTTTTTTGACGATGTGGTCCCCGAGGTGCAGGCGGGGGACGCGCCGGGCAAACAAATATTGGTTTTTCGGGTCAAGGAACGTAAGACCGGATCGATCAGTGTCGGCGGCGGCTACAGTTCTGTGAATGGTTTCATCGGGGATATCAAGCTTGAGGAAGCGAACCTTTTCGGCAAAGGCCAAAAAGTCAATTTCAGCATCGAGTTCGGGGCCTCCCGGACCAGCGTGGCCCTGGGTTTTACCGAGCCATGGTTGTTCAACACGCCTACTTCGCTGAGTTTCAATATTTTCGATACGACTCAAACCTTCACCACGGCGGTAAATAGCCCTGGCGGCGATAACAAGTTCTATAGTGAAAGACAGATCGGCGGCTCGATTGGGGTTGGGCGCCGGTTGAGCCGCTATTGGAGTGTTTTTGGGACTTACACGCTTCAAGAAGTCGATATTTCTGATGTGGCCCCTTATTACCAACAAGTGGGGACTCCTCAATATATTCCAATGTCAGATACCATCACTAGCAGTTTCACCCCACGCATTGTCTTTGATAGCCGGGATAATTATTTCGATCCGACCACGGGCTGGAAACATCAACTTTCGATCGAGTTCGCGGGCGGACCGTTAGGATTCAACAATAATTTCGTTAAATTGGTGGAGGACTCGAGCCGTTTCATTCCCTTGCCGTTGGATTTTGTGTTCGGCGAACATGTGAGGATCGGCGCGGGGCAGGGTTATTCTTTCGGAGGTCAGGCCTATACCGATCTGCCACTCTACGAAAAATTCTTCGCGGGCGGCACCGACACGATCCGCGGGTATAACGAGAGGACCGTTGGGCCCCTCGGCGGCGGAGACGCGCTTTTTGTCTCCAATACAGAGCTTCGCCATGCCATTGCCGGCCCCTTGAAATTCGTCATGTTCTTTGACGCGGGCGACGCTTGGACCAACGTTTGGAACTTGAATGAGAACCATGTCCAGTTCGGTACCGGCCTTGGGATCCGTCTGACCATCCCCGGCACCATCATGGCGATCCGTTTGGATTATGGATGGGCGATCGCGTCCAATCTTCCGCCCACGGCGGCTCCCAGCAGCGGCGTGCTTCACTTCAACCTGGGGAGTATTTTTTAAGCCACGGGTGTCTCCTGAGTTGTGGCTGTTCCTCTTTTGGTTTATCATCCTGCCTATGCGGATCCTCCTCACTAACGACGACGGTATCGACGCTCCCGGTTTTAAGGCGCTCCTAGAGGCGGTTCGCCCCCTGGGTGAGATCGCCATTTCAGCCCCCGATCAGCAGGCCAGCGCGACAGGCCATTCCATTTCCCTGAACACCCCGTTTAAAGTGGTCCAATCCTCCTGGCCGGGCGTCGAGCAGGTGTACCGCATTTCCAGTACGCCGGCCGATTGCGTCAGGATCGCAGTCCTCAAACTGCTCCCATGGAAACCCGACCTGGTGATATCGGGGATCAATCAGGGGGCCAACTATGGAACTTTGATCCTTTACTCCGGCACGGTGGCCGCCGCGGCGGAGGCTGTGATCCTGGGGATCCCGGCTGTCGCCATCTCTTTAACAAGCCACGACTATAAAAATTTTGGGACCAGCTCGAAATTCTGCGCCCAGCTCGTGAAATGGATCGAGGAAAAAGGCATGGAGCCGGGGTTGCTGCTCAACGTGAACGTGCCTCCTTTAAGTGTCGCGGAGGTCAAAGGTGTGGCCTTAACGCACCAAGGAAAGTTCCGGCATATCGACGACTTGGAGGCGCACTCGGATCTAGCGGGGCACTTCGCTTATGTTTTGGACAGCCCCAGCGAGCCGACGCAGGAACATCCTGACTCGGATGTCGCGAAGATCCGCGAAGGTTTTATTTCAGTGACGCCGCTGCATTTGGACCTCACCGCTCGGCATCATTGGGAACCTCTTTCAAAATGGCCCTGGAGTGATAAAAGCTGGGCGGATTGACTTGAGATGGTGTACCGCTTAAGATTGCTCAAACGACCTTTGTCGTTCCGTAATTTGACGCGCCATTTTTTTGAACCCGTCCCTTGAAAGGACGGGTTTTTTTGTTTGTGTAAACCTCAAAGTCTTTTATACTGATGCCGTTTTCCTCGTTGTTTTCCTTTCTTCGCCCCTTGTTGAGTTTACAACTGTAGCCGCGGTCGCTTCGCCATTCCGGTTTTGTTTGATGGAACGAAACAGGCGGGTATTCATTTTTCTTTTGGGGGTTTTCCTTGATCGCTCGATACACCTTACCGCAAATGGGGAACATCTGGTCCGAGCAGGCAAAGTATGAGTCCTGGCTCAAGGTGGAAGTAGCGGCTTGTGAAGCCTGGGCGAAATTAGGGCGCATTCCAAAAAAAGACCTGGCGGTCATCAAGAAAAAAGCCAAATTCTCGGTCAAGCGCATCGAGGCTATCGAACAAAAAACCAATCATGATCTGATCGCCTTCCTGACCTCCGTGGCCGAGAATGTGGGGCCCTCTTCCCGTTTTATCCATCTGGGCATGACCTCCACGGATGTGGTCGATACCGCTCAAGCGATCCAACTAACGGCCTCCGCGGACATCCTTTTGGAGAGCCTCGGACGTCTCAAGGATGTTTTAAAAAGGCAGGCCAAGACCCACCGCTATTCGATGATGATCGGACGCACGCATGGTGTCCACGCCGAGCCGGTGACTTTCGGGCTCAAGATGGCCCTTTGGTACGACGAGGTAGGCCGCCAGACGGCCCGGCTCAAACAAGCCCGCGAACATATCGCGGTGGGAATGATCTCCGGCGCGGTGGGGACTTTCGCTAATATTGATCCGCGTGTCGAGCAGCATGTCTGCAAATTATTACGGCTGAAACCGGCGCCTGTTTCTACCCAGACCCTTCAACGCGACCGTCACGCTTATTTCATTTCCGTCCTGGCGGTCATCGCCTCCTCGCTTGAAAAATTCGCAACGGAATTGCGGAACCTGCAGCGCACTGAGATCTTGGAGGCGGAAGAATATTTCGCGGAAGGTCAAAAGGGTTCCTCCGCCATGCCCCACAAACGCAATCCATTGACCAGCGAGAGGGTCGCGGGCCTAGCCCGGGTGGTCCGGGGTTACGCTGTTGCCGCCCAGGAAAACGTGGCGCTTTGGCACGAGAGGGATATCACGCATTCGTCGGCGGAGCGGGTGATCTTCCCGGACGCGACCATCCTCCTTCATTACATGCTCGAAAAGTTCATCCAGGTCATGGAAAGATTGAACGTCTATCCGGAACGCATGAAGCGGAACATCTTGATGACGCGGGGATTGGTCTCGTCCCAGCAGGTGCTCTTGGCCCTAGTGGGAAAGGGCTTTACCCGGGAAAAGGCCTATGCCATCGTCCAGAGGAACGCCCTGAACGCTTGGAAAAACGAGTTGGATTTCCGTGAGTTGATCCAGACGGATCCCGAGGTGAGAAATAGTCTGAACGCGAGCGAGATCGGGAAATGTTTTGACCTCTCGTATCATTTGAAGAACGTGGATTACGTCCTAAGGCGGGCGGGCATTCTTTAGGTAAGGAGTCGGTATGGCTTGGCATGTGAGCGTTTATGTCACTTTGAAGCCCTCGGTCATGGATCCGCAGGGAGCGACGGTTCAACGGGCGTTGAATCAGATGGGCTATAAATCGGTGACCGGGGTCCGGATGGGAAAATTCACGGAGTTGGAGTTCGAGGCTGGGCTATCGGAACCCGATGTCAAAAAGCAAACGGACGAGATCTGCGACAAACTTCTGGCGAACCCTAATATTGAATCTTACCGATTCACCGTGGAGAAAAAATGAGGTTTTCTGTCACTGTTTTTCCCGGTTCGAATTGTGATCACGATTGCGAATATGTCCTGCGGAACGTCGAGAACCAGCAAGTGGAGATGATCTGGCACAAGGATACCGACTTAAAAGATCCTGACTGCGTGGTCGTGCCGGGCGGTTTTTCCTACGGTGACTATCTTCGCACCGGCGCCATCGCTCGTTTTTCGCCCGTGATGAAGTCGGTCGCGGATTTCGCCGCGAAAGGCGGATTGGTCATCGGCATCTGCAATGGTTTTCAGATCCTTTGCGAGGCTGGGCTTCTTCCTGGAGCGCTCTTGCGCAACAAAAGTCTGAAATTCATCTGTCAAAGCGTTTATATCAAGGTCGAGCAGAATAACACCCCCTTTACCCATCTCTGTAAATCCGGTCAGGTCTTGAAGATCCCGATCGCGCACGGCGAGGGTAATTATTTCATCGACGCCGCAGGTTTGAAACAACTCAAGGAAAACGATCAGATCGTTGTCCGCTATTGCAGTGAAAAGGGCGATGTGACTTCGGAAGCGAATCCAAACGGTTCTTTGGAGAACATCGCGGGAATCTGTAACGTGAAGCGTAATGTTTTCGGGTTGATGCCCCATCCGGACCGATCCGCCGAGGCGATCCTGGGCAGTCATGACGGAAATTTCATCTGGCAGTCGATCCTTTCCGCAAAAGCGGGTATCCGATGACCTCGTCGATGCTGGCCGTGGAGATCACCCCTCAGATCGTTCAAGAACACGGGCTTAAGCCCGATGAATACGTCAAAATTTGCGAAATCTTGGGCCGTAAGCCCAACATTACGGAGCTGGGCCTCTACTCGGTCATGTGGAGTGAGCATTGCGGCTATAAGCATTCCCGAGCGCTTTTGAAGACCCTGCCCACCAGGGGCCCCAAAGTCCTTCAGGGACCCGGAGAGAATGCCGGCATCATGGATATCGGCGAGGGATGGGCGGTCGCTTTTAAAGTCGAATCCCACAATCACCCTTCCGCGATCGAGCCTTATCAAGGCGCGGCTACGGGCGTGGGAGGAATTTTGCGCGATATTTTCACGATGGGCGCGAGACCCGTTGCGAATCTCAACTCCCTTCGGTTCGGCCCCTTGACAGACCCCAAAGTCAAAAGACTTTTCACCGGTGTGGTTCACGGTATCGCGGACTACGGAAATTGCATGGGCATTCCCACTGTCGCGGGGGAAGTTGTTTTTGACGAGAGCTATTCCGAGAACTGCCTGGTGAA